>NZ_JACASN010000036.1:0-21144 GCF_013390985.1 Acinetobacter sp. Swhac1
GAGTTTAGATAGCAGCAATAAGTTGTCGGTAGGTTCTGGTAAAGCCAAGGATAAAGACTTGTTGTAGAAGGGCTTTGAGCTATCAAATGGGTTTGATTGTACGAAACCAATCAGACAACCACACAACAGATTATCATCTCTCAGTCTGCTAACCGCATCCATGACATATAGCGACATAGCCTCCTTGAGATCATCAATATGGTAGATGCGTTGACCAAAAGAGCGACTCGCAATAATTTGCTTCTTGGCTGGTGGCGTATGTTCCAGTTCAATGCAAGCAATTCCATGGAGTTCCAATAAGGTTCTGTGCATCACTACAGAAAATTGGTCCCTGATCATCACAGGGGAAGTCAAGACAAAATCCATAACTGAATGAATCCCCAGGCTGTTGAGCTTCTTGGAATGCTTTCGGCCTACGCCCCAGATTTCACCAACATCTATGGCTTGATGCAGAGTTTCAGCAGAGCATGGATCCATTGAAACCAAGTTGCAAACACCATTGAAGTAAGCGTTCTTCTTGGCAATATGGTTCGCTAGTTTCGCTTCAGTCTTTGAGCGGCCAATGCCAATACATACAGGTAAACCAAGCCAAGAAAACACACGCTGACGAATTTGATGGGCATATTCAGTCAAGTCGTAATTCTCTGAATGAGCTGTCAGATCCAGAAAGCACTCATCAATTGAGTAAATCTCCTGCTCTTTGGGAGATACAAAATCGGACAGGATTTTCATGAATCTGCGAGACATCTCTGCATACAATGCATAGTTGCTCGATAGCACCTGCACCTGATGCTGCTCTACGATGTCCTTGATCTGAAAGAGAGGAACACCCATCTTGATGCCCAAGTCTTTGGCTTCTTGGGAACGTGCTACAGCACAGCCATCATTGTTGGATAGCACAATGACAGGCTTATTGTTCAAGCTTGGGTTAAAGATGCGTTCACAACTGACATAGCAGTTATTGATGTCTACTAAAGCGTAGATCTTGTTTTTACATTCCATGTTAAGAAACCAAGAAGAATGATGAACGCTACTAACGCTTTCTGAATGGCTTGATGACAAAAGTCACTACACCCCAAATTAGCATTTCCTGCCCATCTTGCAGATGAATGTCGGAATACTCAGGGTTCTCTGCTTTAAGCCAACGATTATCATCACCTTCGATCATGAGGCGTTTTACAGTGAACTCATTGTCGATCAGTGCAATCACGATGTCTTCATGCTTGGCTTCAATGCTACGGTCTACAATCAGTTCGTCATCAATCTCAATACCTGCATCCCTCATGGAAAGTGAAGCGACTCTCACAACGAATGTTGCTGCTTCATTTTTGATGAGGTGTTCATTCATGTCTAATGTTTTGTCGACATAATCCTGGGCAGGAGAAGGGAAGCCAGCAGCAACCTTTTCTGAAGCCAAAGGAATACTCATTACAGAGCTTGGATTCACTAGGGTTATAGATGCTACATCATTGAACTTGGCTTTATTTGATCCTGTTAGGTAATTCTTTATTTCAAGAATTCTAGACTCAGGCACACGAATGACCTTAGTAGGTTCATCATATAGAGGCTTTCTACCTGCACCATCTCGACTACCTCCACGTTGTCCAACCATACAATTCACTCCCCAACAATTGAATATGTAACATAATCAAATGATAGGGGATGAGCTTAATCGAAGACAATGAAATTACGATGAATGGTTGATGTGAATCATCAAATGATGTTCCTTTGAGCAGACCTTTACTTATGTCAACGTAGAGGTCAAACCAAGAGGAAGAATAGTTAGTGCCGCCTTCGGCGGTGTTTTGGGATAACCGATTAATGCAAATCCAAACCAAAGGAAACCACTATGAAAATCATGAACCGTACCGGTTTTGTCGGAGACTTTTTTATTTAAGTTAAGCCACCTGACCTAACGGGTTAATCTTATCATAGTACATTGCTTCAAACTCAAAAGGCGACACATAACCTAGTGCACTGTGTACACGCTTTTTATTGAACCAATCTACCCAGTTTAGTGTCGCAAGTTGTACATCTGCTAAACCTTGCCAATCTGCTTTTAAATATTCAATCACCTCTGTTTTGTATAAGCCATTCACCGTTTCAGCCAAAGCATTATCGTATGAATCACCAGTTGTATCGACTGATGCTCGTAAATTTGCTGCTTCTAAACGATTGGTATAGCGAATCGAAAGATATTGCACACCCCTGTCGGAATGATGAATCACATTCTTTGGCATGCCTCGATCGTGCAATGCTTGCTCAAGTGCATCGAGCACCATATCTGTATTCATCCGTGTAGATACTTTCCATCCAACAATTGCTCGTGAGAACACATCAATAATAAAGGCGGTATAGACCCAGCCTGAATGAGTTTGAATATACGTAAAGTCACTGACCCATAATTGGTCAGGTCGATCAGCACTAAAATTACGTTTCACTAAATCATCTGCTCGTTTTTGATCATCTCGGTTGCGGGTAGTTTGTTTGTTCTTACCACGCCAAACACCTTGTATATCTAGCTTCTGCATCAATCGAGCAACTGTACAACGTGCAATAACATAACCCTCACGTTTCAATTGTTGCCAAACTTTACGTACACCATATCGACCTGAACTTTCCTTCCAAATTCGTTTAATTTGTTCAGCATGATGCTTATAATGTAGATCTCGTTTCGCTCGATGTTCTGGATTGTCAGCGAGATCTAAAGTTCGGTAATAAGTTGAAGCTGCGATCGGTAAAATCCTACAAATCGCATCAACACCATATAAGTCTTTATTGTTATGGATGAAATCCACCATTATTTGTGTGGGCGGTCGAGCTCCGCCTGGGCGAAAAAAGCGGCTGCTTTACGTAGAATTTCATTGGCACGCTTTAATTCTTTAATTTCACGTTCCATTTGCTTCATTTTTTCTTGATCAGATATCTGTTGTACTTTAATAGGATTTTGCTGATCTAAATGCTTTTGATGCCAGGCACGAAGTGTTTCAGGAGTACAACCAATCTTAGGCGCAATTGCTGTGATTGCAGCCCAAGTAGAAGGATAATCTTTTTCAGATTCAATTAGTAATTGAACCGCTCTTTCTCTAATTTCGGGGGTATAGGTTGGTTTTTTCATCGGAATAGTCTCTCAGAATATTGAGTCTCCGACAAACCCGGTACGGTTCACTTCCTTATTCCAGCATTTGATTAGGTAGAAGATTGGTTGACCGCCATTCAGTATAGCTTGATCTAGGAAGGCTTGACGCTTACAGCCCTTGATCTTCATTTGTTGTCTTCTTAGTACGTGGCTTTCTTGTTTTTGGTAATACAGGTACACGTGCATCTGCTGTTGCTTTCTTATTGGCTTGTACCAGATTAATGTTGTTGACTTCTAGGCTTGCTTCTAAAGCATTGTCGATACCGCTTTTAAAAGTTTTAATTTCAAAGTCTTCAGGAGCTTTGAAGTACTGTTCAAATACAGTTACAGGAACAGTAGGTCCATTTAGAATAAGCTGTAGCTTTGTTTGATCTGATAGCTCAGGACTGAAGTCTTGATATGTTGCTAATACGAATTTCTTTTTATTGGTGATGATGAATACTGAATACATGGTTGTATCTCTTTTTATTTGAAGTTGTTTTTATTCTTATTGTTTTTCTGTTTGCTTATAATTTTTAGTTATAGAAAACAGATACATATATAACATATTTTTATTATACTGTCAATCCTTATAACTTTTAGGAATAAGAATACCTATTCTGCATAGGCTATTCGTATTTGTAGTCTTTAAAATCAGTTCCCTCTACAAGTGTCATACACGTAAGGAAAGCTACATCACTTGCTAACTGTTCATCTCTTACGTTCCAGAACTCATCTACAACTGCATTAATTAGTTGCTTATAATAGTTTTTATAAAAGGAATGCTTGTTTAACTGTGTTTCTAAAGTATTGAAATAACCTACCTTAAATTCTTCTTTTCCTATGTCTTCATATTTTTGTATTTCGACAGAACTTTTGGCTATATCCTCCGCTACAGCACAAAGACTAAATTTGTAATTATGATCCACTTCAATAGCTTGAGCCATAGTACCAGTACAAGCCAACAGTAAAGTTAAAACTATCTTTTTCATATTAAACAGTTATATGTAAAGTTGTAGCTTCATTCTATTTGATTAGTATTGAAAAATAAACAGCATACAAAACAGATTAGTAGGCAGTCAGTTCAATGTTTGATATGGATACGTGCCTGTTAAGGTACGGATACAGATTAAAGATTGATTATCTGACTGTTAAAGGTTGTTATTCATTGACTGTTAAGGAAATGAATAAGAAGCTTGTTATAGGTTGAACAACTATTTTTCTATAAGAAGATATGAGAACGACTGAAAGGAGTTCGATATATCGCTCTATTCTTTTTCTTTATTTGAAAAATTAATTAAATATTTATTAATTAGTTATCTGTATTTTTTTATAATTTCTTCTTTAAGATTCAAGTTAAAAAAAGCCCTAAAAGATTGACTTTTTTGATAGTCCCAAGACAAGGTTTTGTCTAGCCTTATTTTATAAGACTTTTTAAGCTTCCTTCAAAATCAGTTGAAAACATTGAGTTATAAAAGAATGGACCTCAGCTCGAAACTTTACGAAGTATAGCGAGTAACAACGAAGCTATGCTGAAGTAAATGTTTGAGCAACCAACCGACTGTATGCAATAGCTACAGTAATGGAAGGAACAGAGGGCGGTCAGTAAATAGGCTTTAGGTGCTATGTCTGTGTGCGCTTATGTGTACCTAGAATCCGTACATTTTTGTTTTAAGGTTTTTGCTTTTTTCATTTTTAAAAACAAGTAGTTATAAAATGTCTAAGACAAGGTTTTGTCTACAGCCTTTAAATTTTCCTTTATAAATTCACTGTAATTTGAGTATCGAATTGCAGCGAAAGCCGTATAAAACCTAAGATCAATTAAGACCGAAATCTGTCTTACTTATCCACAGTTTTAAATTTAAAAACAAAACAAGTGTTTAGCTAGACAAATAAAGCAATTCAAGACAAAAATAGATCCACAAGACAAGTTATTGACATTATCTGTCTTGATGTAATATAATCTGTCTCAAGAGGGGAGAACAGTCTTCCATTACAACAATATGCAATGAGGATAATAAAACGTGCAAATAGGAAAAATAAGCACAGTGTTTAAAGTTTATGATGCAATGATGGGTAGCGGTAAGACTACTCAAATTATAGAAAACATTAGAACAGCAGAAAAAGACCAGAACTTTCTTTACATCACTCCATTACTTGATGAATGCCATCGTATTTCAGGTACAACATACGATCCTGAAGATGTATTAAAACGTCCTTTAATTACCACAGAAGACGATACAAGCGTTCATTACGCATATTTAGATGATGCTCCTTTGAAGGAAAGACGTTTCAAGCATCCAAGCTATAAGGGTGGAAATAAAGCTGAAAGCTTGCAATACCTGTTAAAGAACAAAGAAAACGTAGTCAGTACACATCAGCTTTTTATGAACCTAACACCAAATATGTTGGATGATGCGAAAGACTATGTACTGATTATTGACGAAACAATTCAAGTCTATGATGTATATACAGAGCATTCATCTACAGAGTTAGAAGCTCTTTTCCGTTTAGGTTGGATTCATGTTGATGATGATGCTGTCACTCTTCGTTTCAACCGTGAAAAGTATGGTGATAACGGTGGTGACCCGACGGGTACGAAATATGAAAACCTAGCAACAATGTGTGATCTCGGTCAGCTCTTGTATGTGGACCAGAAGCTGATTGTTTGGGAATTGAGTATCGACACACTGAGATCTTTTAAAGAAGTCTGGATTGCTACTTATATGTTTGAAGGCTCTCAAATGTCAGCGTATTTGAAATCGTATGGCGTTGAGTATGAACTGATCCGTTTTGGTAACAAGCCTTCTCAAATTAAGCATTTAGTCACTATTTCAGATAACAAGTTTATTAATGAGATTGGTACTAAAACTACAGCATTGAGTTCAAGCCAATTCAAATCAAATAAGAAAGCTTTATGTGAGCAGTTGTCAAAAAATCTTGATAACTATTTCCGTAACCATGTTAAAGCGAAAAAGTCAGATAGACTTTGGACTTCATTTAAAGAAGCACATTCAGCAATTGCTGGATCACGCTATAAAGAAGAATGGTTAGCCTTCAATACAAAGGCAACTAACGAATACAAAGACAAAACCAACTTAGCTTACTTGATGAACCTATATCCAAATCCAATGGTTGTTAAAGCTTCAGCTATGAAGGGATTCCCTGTTAAGGAAGATGTATTCGCTCTATCTGAGATGGTCCAATGGATATGGCGTTCTGCTATTCGTGAAGGTAACCCAATCAATATTTATGTACCAAGCTCAAGAATGCGTAGTTTATTACAGCGTTGGTTAAATGATGAATTTGAAAATTCTGCTGCTGAAGATATTGAAGTTACAGAAGAAGCCGAACAGTTAGAATTAGTTTAAATTGGCTTTGTTGCACAAAGATTTGAAATGCAAAGCGCCCCTAATTGAGCCAAATTTAAGGCGTAACTTGGGTAAGTGGTCGACCTAATTCCGTAAATCTGTTAAGGACTGCTACACGTGCATGGATCTCATTCACTTGGCTATCAAAACTCCTTGCACTGAGTTTATCTCCTAATAATTTGATGCAATGCATCTTAGTTTCAACCAACTTCGCCGATGATAGCCTGACCATTTTTTCCATAGTGTCCTGCCTAAACGTTTAACTGTTCGAAGTAATTCATTTCGCTCTAGCGAGCTACTCTTTGTATCTTTCCATGGTTTCGCATTTTTTCTAGGTGGAATCACCGCATGTGCTTGCCGATCTGCAATGACCTCACGGCATTGCTTGGTGTCATAAGCTCCATCGGTATAAACAGAGTCAATCTGCTCATCTTGTGGAATCTGATTAAGTAAATCACCAAGCACCTGTGAATCACTGACATTATTGGTTGTAAGCTGAACTGCTCGTATTTGTAGGGTTTTGGCATCTATACCAATATGTAGTTTACGCCATTGGCGACGATATTCAGCTCCATGTTTCTTGCGTTTTCATTCGCCCTCACCTAGAAACTTCATGCCTGTAGAGTCTACGAGTAGATGCAGCCCATCGCTACTTTTTTGGTAGCTGATTGCAATATCAATATGCTTTTGTCTTCTACAAAGCGTACTGTAATCTGGTGCGGTCCAATTTAATCCGCAAAGTTTAATCAGACTTTGCACAAAGCCAGTGACCATACGTAAAGATAGACGGAATAAGGATTTAATCATTAAGCAGCATTGGATAGCTGCGTCGGAGTAGGTTTGATTTCGCCCTTGTTTGCCTTTTGATGGAGCATACCATTGCGTAGCAGGATCAAACCAAATGACAATATTTCCGCGACTCATGAGTGCTCGGTTATATGCGGGCCAATTGGTTGTGCGGTAGATTTTGTGTGTAGGCTTCTTCATTTGAAAATTATATCGCTGAAAAACCCTTTACAGATAGGTTTGTGCAACAAAGCCTTACGACGATCACACTCAGCTATGCATTCACCTTGCTGATTTTATTGCTACATACAACTTCGACCGCAGACTCAAAACACTCAGGGGCCTGACTCCCTACGAATTCATCTGCAAACAGTGGATAGATGAACCTGAACTTTTTAAGATTGATCCGATCCATCAAATGCCGGGACTACACAAAAGAAAAAAAAGGCTTTTAGTTTTTTAAATTTCCACTGTGGAAAATTAAAAATATTTTTTTAATTTTTAAAATTATGCTAATATAAATTTAATTTTTATATATTTAATCCATGACAATATACGTAATTGCCAATCAGAAAGGTGGCGTTGGAAAGACCACACTCTCAACCAATTTAGCTGTTGCTCTGAGCAAAAAAGGTCAGACTATTCTTGTAGATGGAGATGATCAACAATCCTCTATAAAATGGAGTAAACGTAGAACACAAGACTCGATTACAACCATTTCGCTCAAAGATAATTTAAAAGAAGAACTACAACAGTTAAAAAATAATAATAAATATATTGTATTGGATGTTGCAGGACGTGATTCAGCTGAGTTTCGTTCAGCATTATTAATAGCAGATGTTCTTATTATTCCAACGCAACCTAGTCAAACAGATATCGAAGTGCTGCCATTTGTGCTTAGATTGGTAAATGCTGCTAAGCAAGTAAATAAGAAATTAGAAACTTTTGTAGTCTTAAATAAAGCACCAACCAATACCAAATCTACAGAAATTGATGCTGCTTTAGAGTTGCTACAACAAGTCAAGTCTGTGAAAACACTAAATACCATTGTGCGTGATCGCAAACAATTTCGCGATGCAATGATCGAAGGAAAATCAGTATTAGAAATGGGTAGTAGTAAAGCAAAAGATGAATTAAATGAATTTTTGGTGGAGATCCTGTAATGGCGAAAAAACCACTCATTGTCGATTTTGATGATGCTTTTGAAATGGAACAAGCATTTATTAATGCAGCAGGAACAGGCAAAGTTGCATTGGTATCATCGACTGAAAATAATATTGTTGATCTACCTATAGAGCTTATTGACTTCTCAGAGCATCAACCTCGCATTATTACAGACAAAGTTTTACAAGATGTTGAAAAGCTTGCCAAAAGTATTGAAACGAATGGGCAAATTTATCCGATTGTTGTGATCAAAAAAGAAGAAACATATGAGCTTGTTGGTGGAGAAAAAAGGTTTCGAGCTGTTCGTGATGTATTAAAACATAAGACTATTCGTGCAATTATTCGAGATGATAAATCTACAGAAAAGACAGCTTTAATTTCATTGATTGACAATTTACATCGGTCAAATCTTAGTGATTTTGAATTAGTCAATGCTATACAAAAACACTGCGATGAGTTTGGTTATACTATACAAAATATAGAATTTATTACTCAAAAATATCAATTAGATCAATCTAAATACTTTAGATTAATGAGCTTTTATAAACTGCCAAACTATATAAAAGAAGATCTAAAAATCCACCCCAAAGCGATTTCAGGTGCAACCGCACAACAATTGTTAACTGAATTAAATAAACTGGTTTTAAAGTTTAACCATCAACTAGTTGAAGATACCACGTTAACCATATGGAAAAAGTACCTAAATGAATTTACAGAAACAAATCGTCCATCAAAAAAATTCATTTATCAAATAGAAAAAGCACTAACGGTACAAGAGACAGCTAAAAAACAAGATCAAAGCATCGAAAATGCCTCTCTAGTAAACAAAATGATCTTAAAAAATAAAAATGGTCTTAAATTTGGTTCGATTAAGATCGAGAAAAGTCTCAATGGGAAAACAGTCCTAAATATTCGCACCAGTTTAAATGCTGAATTTAATCAAGAAAAGATTGAAAAGTTAGAAGAATTTCTTGCCGGTTTAGATGACCACCCATAAAAATTATAAATTTCCACTGTGGAAATTTATAATTGAGTATCCAATATTTTTTTAAATATTGGGTACTGCTATTTATCATACATATTGAATTAAAAAGTGTTAAAGGGAAAAATGCTTACCAGAACGGTAACTGATCTTCTGATGGATCTAAAATTTCATCCATATCAGAATCAACAATATTTTTATCTTCATGATCTGCCTTTTTAGGCTTAACAGATTCTGTTGAGCCTAAGTTGTAAATTTAAAAATTAGCCATTTCAACAGTATTGAGTTTATACAGCCAGTATCAGCTGAGATGGTTACGATAGAAAAAAATTGGAAATGCAAAAAAAATCACTTGAAGTCCTGACCAAGTTAAGTGCAGTTTTGATATTAGATTTACCAGATTTTATTCGACATTTTATCTTGAATCTTAAAAACAAGCTGGATGCTTATATCAAAAGAATTCTTAACAAGGGTGAAAAATCCCATAAAGGTGTTGATGAATTTGAAATTCTAAAATGGTTAATCCATAAAATTTCTTTAGATTTGGAACAGGTTCCAAAGCACAAACATAAAGAGGTACATGCTGTTCTATTTACATGTTTTTTTACTCAATTGTCCGATACCTTAGGTTTGCCATTATCACGGTATATGAAGGTGGGAAAAAATCCGCAGCGTTGTGTTCAATTGAGTGCAAACACTTATAAAAAATACTTTGGCCTGAATAAAGACTTGAAGCTCAAGTTCGAACGAAACCTGAATATCAATTTTTACCCTGAAAAATTATGGTAGCTTTATGAGCCAAACTGATGAATTGTCAGCTGACAAGCAAATTAAACTATTGGAAGAATGGGTCAATCAACCCCTGAGTGTAAAAAAACAAATTTTGACTCAGCTCTTGGCGCAAGATCAGCAGGCACAGGAACTGTATGCTGCTGCTCACAAAATACATGTGGTGATTAAAAATAATCGGATAGTGACACAACAGAAATTATTAGCAGGGTTAACGCAATGGGCTAAAAGTGCATCTATAGGAGAACTAAGCGACCAACAAAAAGCAGTATTCATCTATTCCTATCTTTGTACTGCAGCCTTGTGTGAAATACTGAAGGAAATCATCTTGTTAGAGCCTCAGATTACAAGGGATGAAAAGGATGAAAAGGATGAAAAGGATGAAAAACAGGTTATTCTAAATAATTGTAAAAACAACAATAAAATCAACACAGTATCTTATAATTTAAAACTTCTTTTGCAAAAGCAGTTATCGAATACTGAGAAAAATAAACTGTTGTATAAAAAAGTTACACGCAAACTCCAAGCTATGGATGAATTTGATGCCAACGAGTTAAAAATTCTTTTAGAGCGTAAAACAATAAAAAATGATTTTGAACAGCTTAATCTTGGCCGTTATATTCAACAATTTATTATTGTTTTCAACGAGATTGCCAATAGTAGATTAAATTCAACAGTAATTAATGTTCAGGCTTTAATTAACGATATTAAAAAGGGCATGACCTATAAATCTGATTCAGGCACATCATCGTTGGATGTAGAGAATGAGGATACTGGACAGGATACAGAGGCCAATCTTGTCGATCCTGAACAGGATGAGATCGCCAAGCGGGTGAAGGGGAGTTTCTCTGATGACAAACAGAAACAGCTCGAAAAGCAAGCTAAGAGAATTCAGCGACGTGACTTAGCCTGTAAAACTAATCCGCTTTATCTGAAACCCAGTTTATTAACTGAGGTATATCAGCGATTGCAGAAGTGTTATCAAGAAAATAAGAGAAATGATGCATATCAATCGGCTTTAGCTGTGTGTGGTCTGATGTGTCTCTTGACCGGTCTGAGTCCAACGGTCTTTCAAAAGATCAAGTATTTGATTGATATTGGTAGAATTAAAAAAAAATCAGTCAAAAAAGTCATCCATTATTATTGGGTGATCGATCCTAAGTTGAATGCCAATCATTCCGGTGCCATGCAAGATAAAGCACAGCGTTATAATCGGGCCTTAACCCTGGAATGGCGCATGCCAGCACCCTGGATCACCAGTTTAGAGGCTTTAGAGGAACCTGAATTTTGTGTGATTGAGTACAATAATTTTTTGCGGGAAATTTTTAAAGAGCATGCAATTGGCGAAATCACCTGTGGTATGTTAGAGCGGCAAATCTATTTTTATATGGATATGGAGACGGATGATAACCTGGTCGCACACTTGCTGGCCAACAGAGATAGCCGTCATATCGTGCAATGGAACTATGAAGGGCGTCAGATCGATCAAATCGACCAGCATTTTCAAGGCTATATTAATGTTCTATTAGACCGTAGAAAAGGTGAACCATGGATTGAGGATGAACACCCTGGTCATATTTTTCATCGTGAGGAACGTATCGGCAGTCAGCGATGCTGGACTGTAGAGGCCGCGAGTAAATTTTTTAATCAGCTTTATCATTTTGTCAAAAACACATTAGCCAATACTCAAGCGAATCTGATCGAGAAGCTGAATGCTTACAGCATTTGGATGTGGCATCTTTCCTTAATCTGCCTGACGGTGCGTCCAATAGTCGGCATGCCGGGGTTACTGAAACATTATGATCCTAAGGCACAACTGCTTTACGTGCATGATAAAAAAACTGATTCACGAAAAGTAGGACGTCCTGTTCCTGTTACAGGCTACTGGCAGGATCATTTCAATGCATATCGAAAATATCTGACGAAAACCATCGAATCACTCGGGATAAAAAGTTTGCAAGCGCAATTGGAAAACGATGGTTTTATGCTCTATGTCATCTCACATCCTCGGATCAAGTCCCAAAAAGGTCAGGTGAATCTTGCTGAAGTCGTGGAGCATTTGGAGTTACAGCCCATGTCTGCTGATTTTGTCACGAATTACCTTAAAGAGACTGTACAGATTTATAAAAACTGGCCAAGGCATTTCACTAAAAATCATCTCGCCCTGAGTGGTGACATTCACAATACGCTATATACCCATGATAAGCAGAGCATGGGATTCAGTCACATTTCTGGATTAAGCCCTTATCTCTACAAACACGACATTCAGCAACAAGTTAAAAGCTTGCTCAACAAACTAGAAATCGCAAAGCTTGAAGTGCTTTAAAGGACCATCTTGTGCTTGATACATCACTTGTTACGCAATTAGAAAATGCCATTAAAAGAGAAATCGGTGACATTTTTAAGGAAATTTCTCAGCTGATCACTGCTACATACACAGATGTAAATTCTGACCTTGCTCAAATTGATTTTAAGTGGCTTGATCAGCAAATTCTGGACAAGTTTACTCTCTATAGAGCAGTTTTAGAGCAGCTCTGCCAAATATCCAAATTTAAGGGCAATGCTGCAGATTACCTTCAATTCTGTTTTAAACAAGTGAAACGGATTTGTAACGAGAAAAACCAGCAGTGGCAAAAGGATTACCCTTCCTATGCCGAGAGCTATGAGATTAAGTTGCCCGATTGGATAGTCTACACACCTAAACGTCTAGACAACGTTTTTTCAGGACGAAAGTTACAGCAGGGTACTATGCTCGTCGAGGTAAAAGAAAAACTGTATGTGAATTGGGCGGATTATCTCAAACAACAAACTCAAGGTATCTTCTTATACTCTACGGCTAAAGAGCAACAAAAATTAGTGAATACCTTGTTTGAATGTCTGTGTATTTCATTAATTTTTGATCAGGGATGCATGCAACCTGAACGACTGATAGCCATTCATGATGCGATTTTTCATATGAACCTGGATAGTGGCTTGCTTCCGATCTATTCAGGTGACGAAAAGGTTCAAAAAGCTTATGTCTTTTCATACACGTTGCCCTCGACAAAGTATGGCAACATCTATCGTCAGGATGGCGAAGAAGAGACGGAGTTATGGCAAACTCAGCATATCTATTTCAATGCCTTTGTGATGCTATGTTATCGACGGATTCAGGAGCTAATCAATAGATCGCAAGGGCATCAATTACAAAGCACTTCGCCATTGCTGTGCTGGGAAAAAGAACAGAGTGAAATTGAAACGGGGAATCAGCCTGAAGCCTTACTGCTAGAAAAACTTAAAATCCATTTAAACATTGTACTGAATATGGCGGAGGAGGGGGACTCTAGAAAAGCACGTGAGGATCAGCAGCCATTTACACAGCTTAATCACGTGAAGCTATTTTTAAAAGGCTTGGAAAAGACCGGTTTTGCCATTTTTAAGCATATGGATTATGTCTTGTGGCAAGAGATTCCTAATCTGGATGTTTTAAGTACCAGTGTACTGAACAATCAGATCATCACTTCGCCTTTAATCTATGAGCAGTATACACAGCTCTATGATCAACCCGATTGCTGGAAAACTATTCAAGCTAGAATCAAAAATCTTGAAAAAAAGCCTCAAGTCTTAGACTTGGAGATGCCTACAGTTACAGTCAAAACATTTCATGATCGACGAACCGGTCAACGTCATGAGCTGAAATCCTGGCTTTTATCTTTTCATCAGGATATCAAACCCAAACAGCTTGCGGATCAACTCCAAGAAAGCATCCAAAAATCTGAGGACTATAAATCTGCGTATGAGGCTGGAAATGGCGAGTACCTAGATTATGTAGTGGCTATTGCACATTTACGCGTGTGTCAGTGGTTAGAAAACGAATTTGCTTATCATGGGAAAGCAGCGATTAAAGTCTCAACAATCAAGCGTTACTATAGTAGTTTTGTGCTTGACCTACTTTGTTATGTTCTAGAACAGCAGATCAATCTAGATACAGCCACTGAAGAGCAGTTTGAGGAAATGTATCGCACGATTGTTGAAGAAAAACTGCTGAATGATCAGAAAAATCATAAAACGACCGCACAAACCAACAACAATAAAAAATACAATACCTCGGGTTATGCCTTTGATCGGCTGAAAGCCTTTCACCAATACTTAGTCAAGAATCATCGTGCACCGATTGTGCAATATTTATATGAACGTCAAAGTGACGGTTTATTTTTAAAAACCAGACTCATTAGTCCGCAGATGTTTCAATTGATGATACGGATTCTTAGAGAATACCCAGAAGCTTTGGGTCTGACTGAGCAGGATGCAACCTGTCTAGAATGGGTCTATACATTGGCATTTAGACTGGGCTTGCGTATTGATGAAGCTGCCGGGATCTGTATCGATGATTTTGTATCTCCGCAGTTACGAAAACATCCTGACAATCGACAGCTCTATTATGTGTTTGAATCCGCTTTAGATCAGCAGAAAGACGATCGATCTCACCATAAAATGAGAAAAACAATGGGTGATATTGATGATCTCACCCTTAGGATTCGTCTAAATTCTGAGCGTGATCTGAAAAGTGATAATGCCACGCGTCAGTTTGATTTAGCTTATTTTTTAGCACCGGACGAGTTCACAGGATTTTGTCGCTTTTATCAAAACCAGTTACCTGGCTCTAAAGCGACTGCAGCAGTCTGCAATAGAAAAATCAAACAGCTCTTTATGCTGGGTGAACAACCTTTATCCAGTACAAATTTATCAAAAATTACCCAGTTGCTGTTTAATACTGTATTAGGGACAAACGATCATCAATATACCTTTCACGCTTTCAGGCATAGTACCGCTTCACATTTGGCTATCCTTTTAAAAGGCAGCATAGCACTGGTACGTTGTTTTACTGACTATGATTCCGAGTTTGGGCGTAAGCTTAAAAAGCACATTTTACCCAATATGAAGGATGCTTCATCGCGTAGTGCCCAAGCCTGGTCTCGACTTGCGCATCTGATGGGGCATGAAGACATTCGGATCACTGCAAGACATTATCTGCATCATCTGAATATCCTGATTGCTGACATGTTTTATCAAGCAAACCGTGAATATTCACCTCAATTGATCAAGGCATTATTAGGCGATAGTCAGTTGATGCATCGCGATTTCAAGGTTAAATTTCAGTCGAATGAAACAGATATTTTAAAATTGATGAAGAAGATTCATTCACACACAGAAAATAATTCTCAAACTGCTGCATTAAAGAGCAAGAAAAAGCAGAAGCAGCCTCAACAACAGGACGTATTTTTATACCGTGAAACGTTTCTAGACGAATACCGGAAGTGGCGGGAAAAAAAAGAAAAAGCAACGATCGATCCTGAAGTATTGAAATTCATTCAATCGATCAGCCAGCCGTTTTCTCTCTATACAAGTCACGTCAAAAATGATGCTAATCATGAGGATCTTATCGGTTTTACTTGGAAGAAAATGGTGACATGGTCTAATCACTATGAGATTGAGAAACCTTTTAACTTAAATAAAAATGTAACCCAGAATGATCTTAAACATTTTTTTTATTGTTTAGAAAATAAAATTTCACTTGAAAAAGATCGTCCTATTTTGAATTTTAAGGCATCATCTGAAAATGACTTGATTGACTATCAAAGATTCTTAGATTTTATTAATAAAATTTATTCAAAAGATTCAGATAATTTTTTAAAATATTCAGATAATTTTGAATGGGATGAATATAATACGGGTGAATTTAATAATGTAAAAAAGGGCGAGGTGAAAATAAAAAAATATAAAATATGGAATAAAAAAGATAATAATTTTATTCAAAAGATGCTGTTGCAAAGCGTCTTTTACAAGATGAAAGAGTGCCTAGAGGTTCTATCAGAGGTTGACGATATCAACGGAAATTCATCAAAAAAAACACATTGAAATCAGATGGATATTTTTGTTGATTTTACAGCTTAGTTTTTTTTAGCATATTTTTGCAGAAAAGTGAGTTTTTATCGCTCAAAAACTGGGTAATTAAGGGTGAAAATCCAACCCCGGGTTTTAGGCTTTTTGAGTGTTTTTTAGCCTAAAAAACAGCATTGTTGAGACGCAAGACAATAATCACGCTACGTTAAAATTAATTGAAATATTATTGATATAAATAATACCTTTTGTTGTTAATAAAATAATAAATTAAAAGCGATTTAATATGAAATTGAGTGTTGTTTTAAATTAATTGGAGAATCAGTTTTAAATAATGTAACCCTCTATTTTGGGTTGATTTTTTTGGTTTTTTAACCAAATAAAAAGTACGTTTTTTCATATTATGTTGATAATTTTTAATCAATTTTATACATTGCTGAAGATAGAAACTGTATTTAAGTTGAATTAATCTGTTTTGATGAGTTAATGCTCATAAATGAAAATTCCTTATTCTAGCCTTTAGTTAAAACTGCTAATCATAAATATTCTAAAAATAGCCTAAGCTTAATAAGTGGTTCAAAAGGGGCCCAGGCCTTTGCTTTGTCAAAATCTGATTTGCCAAGCAAAGGCCTGGGAATCCGCGAATTTGATTTTTTGTTTTAATAATGCTCAATATTTTAATTTATTGAGGTCCTTTCATAGAATTAATGATTAAAAAAAGTCTAATTTGGTTTGACCAAAGAAAAAGATACAAATATGATAATTACATTACAGTAAAATCTGTAATCAGGCGTGGAAACCTGAAAATTACTACAGAAGCATTAAAACTGCTTTAAGCGGTTTTTTTGTGCTTATTATGCTTAGCTTGCCATTATGGTAGGCCAGGCAGGGCAGTCGATGACTGGCCGTCTTCTGTAGTGCGGTATTTCCACCCCTGTTTGGTCTACCTCCATCTCGTGGAAAAAGATGGTTGTAGATAGTAAAATCTAAACTACAGGTACTCAGCATGAAGATTTCATTATCTCAAATCCCCATTTCTCTTACGTTTCTTTTGTTAGCGCTGACCGGATATTGACGGTCATTTAATTCATCGCTTTAACCAAATTGAACGATATGCACTTTCAAATTTCGTATTTGAGCGAATATAGAGAAGTGCTGCCTGGAGAAAACAAAAAATGGGCCAAACTCGATTACTGACGAATATCATTCAGCGTAAAGTCATGTTGCCAGAAGAAATGTCACCATCAATGCAACGAGACAATTTTGAAGTTGCACTGACTGATTTTGAAAAGCATGCCATCATCAAATGTTTATTTAAAGCGGATAACCAGCGTTCTACTGAATGTTGGAGTGTGCGGGAAATTGCAAACTTTATTGGGAATTGCACAGAAGATCAAAATATCAATTTGTGTATCTTGTATTGGAAAGATATACACGGCAACATCTATATTATCGATGGGGCGCATCGTCTTTCGAGTATTTATGCGTGGGTCAAGAGATATTTTGCAGATGAACAAGCCACTCAAGCGCCTAATTTTAGCGATCAACAAAAAGAAGATATTCGTGACCTGCGAAATCATTTAGGGGATCTGGCTGACTTCCAAAAAATTTGTATTGATCCTAAATTTGCAGAACAAAAATCTAAATTAGACGATATTAAAATCAGTTTCCGGCAAGTGCTTGGTACTCCAGAAGATGCACGACGCGTATTCCAATCGATTAACTCAGATACTAAACGCCTGGATAAATATGAGGAATATCATCTAAGAAGTCGGGGAAGTGATGCATATTATGCGATCTATGCTTGTTGTTATATCAATGACAATAAATCCAATTTAGAAGAGCTTCAATATACACGTTTAAATGCGCTCATCGAGTTGGGGGAGAGGATCCATCAGCTGCTTTTCTCTACCATCTTATTAGATACTGAAATGAGTCATGGCAAAAAAATTGGCTTGGTCAATGAGCTCATGAATATCATCGCGGGTGATCGGATTCATAATATCATGAGCCTGAATCAGGGTGAACGCGTTGAAAAGATCATGTCACATCTGTTTACGGCCCTTTGCAGAATGGCCACTCCTGTAAAAAATACTGGGGTTCCGAGTTTGGGCTTACATCCGTTCTTATATTTTTATAAGGACCAGCGTTTTCAAATTACTTCCTTTCTAGCATGGTTTTCAATTGTGTTTGAAATTCATGAAAGTCGCATGCAGATTCATCATCGAACGATTAGTTTCAAGGACTTCACCCGGGTACGCCGTAGTATTGAGTTCTTGATCGCCAATTTCCCCGTGGCGACCACCGAAACGGTCGGCAAGTTCGGCAGTGGTATCAAGGGCTATGATCGGCTACAAATTGTCTATAAAGCCTTTATTTGCTTAAGTTTGGAAATGGAGGTTGATTTTGATGATGAGGAATGCCTGAATACATTTATTCTGTCCATGTCTAAGGCCTTCAAATACATAAACTTTAATGAGTTTTATGTTGAAAGATTTTTGGGGAATTATGATGATACGGTCGTGAAGCATGTGGTGGGATATGTGGAGTCGATTAGTCCAATCTCGCGCTCAAAGCCCAAATCCTTTTCAGCATTAACCAAAAGTTTACTTAAGCACAATTTTCTGGTGGGTAATCATAACTTTTGCCTCATTTGTGATGGATTAATCTATCTTGATTCTACTGAATCGGATCATAAAATTGCCAAAGCCGTTGGTGGGCAAGGGGTGCTAGAGAATGGTCTGCTGGTTCATCCAATCTGTAATAGAATGAAATCAGATCTCAGCTTAGAAGAGATCAGAGCGGATTTGTTTGGTGAGTTATTGTATTAATCAGCAGGGCTATGTTTTTGTGTTCTCAAGTGTGTTAATTAATGATAAATCACATGATTTAACTTTTGATCTATTTTGCCAATGTGGTTTTTTTAATTCAGTAGACCTCTTGCGAAAGTATAGTTTTATCTAATTTTTGAATTGGCTAAAGCCTCATAAAATATAGCTTTTGGCTGCTTAAAATTTGACTAACGCAAGAAGTCTAATGCAGAATCATAGTTAGAAGCTAGCTGTAGTTTCTGAATGATCGTCAAGATCCTTAGTTTTGCCCATAGATTCCCTCTATGGGTATTTTTTTGATCAAAAATCATGTGTAGATGCCCTAGAATAAACCTTTTAGCATTTCATAAGCAATCAAGATTAAGCCTGACACCATCAGCACCACAAAAATGAGTTCCACTCTAGTTAACATAGTAATTCCATTTACTTTTCACCCAATTTATGTGGCAAATAAGTCGTAGTAGCAATGACATAACATGACATAGAAAATAATCAAAAAGACAGAATTTGGATTTTTATATTCAAGGTGAATTATTAAGATAATTGTGAAAACTTCATAGGAACTTCTTTTTTCTCAATGAAAATGTTATATCCTTAGAGTCTGCATGATCCATTTGAAGCGAGAATTTTATGAAAAAAGTTATTGGTATGAGAAATAGCCGTACTGAAGCCTTTAAAATCGTAAAAGCTTCATTTGCCGTAGATAATTTGGTTGTAGATAATAAAGGCTTACAAGCAATTAATGACTATGTGACGGGTTCTAAGACATTTGAACAAGCCAGAAATACACTCGTTGAAATGTACCGTGTACGATAAAAATGTTTTTTGATGATGCACTACATTATTATCTGACGGAAGAAGATTTTTATGATGATCCATTCTGTGATGAAAATGGTGTTTTGATCAACAATCTTGGTATTTCTAATACCAAAGACCTGAATGAGGCAGAGAAAGCGCTAAGTGCCTTACAAAATACAAGGTTACAGGAAAATATCTCTGTTTTTCTAGGCAATTTTGATTTACAGCACTTACAAAATATACATCATCAATTATTTATGGATGTCTACCCATGGGCTGGCCAATTAAGACGCGTGAATACCTATAAAGGTGAATGTATCTTTCTCCGTTACAATAGCATAGCTCCTTTATCAGATCTGCTGTTTTCATGCCTCAATAATAACTTTAACCATTTGATTAATAATAAAGAAAATATAGATTTGGTCTGTAGTTTTTTAGCCAGATTTTTTGTTGTTTTAAATTATATTCATCCATTTAGAGAAGGTAATGGTCGCTCACAACGTTTCATGCTAGGCCAGATACTATTTAAGTTAGGTTATACGATCGATTGGACCACTGTGAGTTCAGATGCTATGAATCAAGCAGTGATCGCAGGATGGAAAGAAGGTAACTTTAAGCTCACTGAAAAAATGATTAAACTTAATATTCAAAGATTAGAAGTAAGTTGAACACCTAACCAATATCGTACTCAGCATCAATTTTGGTGTTTCTTCAGGCCTACTGCTGACACTTCAAATGATTCCATGATAAAAATCAAACATCATTGTAAAGCCTCTAAAAGACGATTGCTCCAACAATAAAACACAACACCCCAAAAGCGATCCAGAGCCAGACAGTTGATCTGGATGTCTGCATACCTGGGTTATTCAATGGCGGTGGTTGCTCAGAGGCGTTCTGTGGAGTATTCGGCCTGTTTGTATGAGGATGATGCTTGGAATAAGAAAGTCCTGTTCCGGGAATGCCCACGCTGGTTCGGGTGCCTTTTTTACCAATATTTAAAGAAGCACCGGGTTTGCCAATGCTGGCACTGCTGATGCCTTTATGGGTCAGATTAATTTTAAAACCCGGGAATAATTTAATACTTTTACGAAATCTAAAACCCATATTGCTCTCATTCTAAAACTTAGCTCAATTCACGCGCTATACCAGGATCCATGATCTGCTAGAGATCGTACTTTGACGGCTATCATCAGGATACTAGTATATTTTTTATCTGGTGATTGCAATACTACCTTTAAATACCGTCAAAAATGTTTACTGTATATTTGCTGTAGGGTAATCTTAAAGCTGCTATTTATGGCACTGTTGCAAATAGTCGGTGGTGATAAACTTATCATCCCCTTTTGCTGATGGAGCTGCACATGAACCCATTCAAAGGCCGGCATTTTCAGCGTGACATCATTCTGTGGGCCGTACGCTGGTACT
>NZ_JACASN010000037.1:0-18141 GCF_013390985.1 Acinetobacter sp. Swhac1
TACCTTCAGAAAGCCAGAGAATAGTTTGGGCACGTTGTCTTTCACGCCAATGTTTTGCATGCTTGGCCAGAAAAATGAGTCGTTCTCGCTGTTCTAAACTAAGTGGTACAGAAACAATTCGAGGCATATGTGAACATCTGTTAACTAAAAAAACTTTTTCGCATGATTAGTTATTTTTGTCAACTTATAAATATAATCTTTTATTACATAGTGATCTTTGTGCTACCAAAAAATCATTTTTCAATAATACTTGAATTGCTGTGTACATGCGCTCACGTAATGTCTTCATACTTAAAATGCGTGGTCGATCTGATTGTTTAATAATTAACCAAAAGCATTTTGATTCCCAATTTTTAATTTCATTGTTTTTTATTATTTCAACGAAATCTTCGGCTAAGGGAATATTCAATTTCAACATTTTAGACCTCTTTCATAATGAAAATGAGGATTATAAGCCGTGGATGTTTAATCCTCAATTGGTGATATTTCTGTTTTTTGAGAAATTTTTCAAATGTCAGAATTATCTACTGAAATTGGTCGATTATTACGAAAAAAAAGAGCGGAGAAAAAAATTACCCAAGAAGCATTA
Source organism: Acinetobacter sp. Swhac1 (assembly GCF_013390985.1). Taxonomy (NCBI): domain Bacteria; kingdom Pseudomonadati; phylum Pseudomonadota; class Gammaproteobacteria; order Moraxellales; family Moraxellaceae; genus Acinetobacter; species Acinetobacter sp. Swhac1. The sequence goes on from NZ_JACASN010000037.1 coordinate 590, forward strand.
GCATTACAATGTGGAATTGATCGTAGTTATTTAGGTCGTATTGAACGTGGTGAAGTAAACATCACTGTCTTAAAACTCTATGAGCTTGCTTCTGTGCTTCAGATTGATGCTAAAGAGTTATTGCCTTAAATTTCTCACGCCAAACCATGTCGCATCTCATTTAATTACAATAGCTTTTTCTATTAATATCTACCACAATATCCTCAAAGAAATTTGAGAGTCATCGGTGTGATTACAGGCGAAATTAAAAGCAAAATTGACCAAATCTGGAATGCATTTTGGAGTGGGGGTATTTCTAACCCACTCGAAGTGATGGAGCAGATGACCTATTTGTTATTTATTCGCCGACTTGATGAAATCCAGATTACAAAAGAGCGCAAAGCCAATCGTCTAAAAATAACAATAGAAAAACCAGTGTTCAAACCAGAGCAAGATCATCTGCGTTGGTCAAAGTTCACTACCTTGGGTGATCCTACTCAGCTTTACAATATTATTGCCAATGAAGTTTTTCCGTTTATTAAAAATCTTGGTAATGAAGGTGATACTACATACAGTCATCACATGAAGGATGCCCGTTTCACTATTCCTACACCTGCACTTTTAACGAAAGTGGTCGATCTCTTGGCTGAAGTGCCGATGGATGATAAAGATACTAAGGGTGATATTTACGAGTACATGCTTGGTAAAATTGCATCTGCAGGTCAGAACGGTCAATTCCGTACACCTCGCCATATCATCAAGATGATTGTGGAGTTGATGCAGCCAAAACCAACCGATACCATTTGCGACCCTGCTTGTGGTACAGCAGGCTTCCTCGTTGCTGCAAGTGAATACTTAAATGAACATCACAGCACAGAAATTTTTGCATCACCTGAAGCAGCAAAGCGTTTTAGTGAAGAAACTTTCTTTGGCTATGACTTTGATAGCACAATGCTTCGTATTGGTTCTATGAATATGATGCTGCACGGTGTTGAAAATCCAAGTATTGAAAACCGTGATTCTTTAAGCGAAGCACATTCACATATTGAAAGTCAGTTTAGTTTGATTCTTGCCAATCCACCATTTGCAGGCAGTTTGGACTATGAAAGCTGTGCTAAAAATATTCAGGCGATTGTTAAGACCAAAAAGACTGAATTGCTATTTTTAGCTTTGTTCCTACGATTACTGAAAACAGGTGGTCGTACAGCAATTATTGTGCCTGATGGAGTGTTATTCGGCTCATCTAAAGCACATAAGGATTTGCGTAAAAAGATTGTAGAAGAGCAAAAGCTTGAAGCGATTATTTCGATGCCTTCTGGTGTATTTAAGCCTTATGCAGGGGTTTCGACTGCGATTATGATTTTCACCAAAACCATGTCGGGCGGTACGGACAAAGTTTGGTTTTATGATATGCAGGCGGATGGTTATTCGCTAGATGATAAGCGTAACGAGCTAGATAGTTCAAAGCATGAAAATAATAACATTCCTGACATTCTTGCCCGTTTTAAAAATTTGGATGCTGAAGCAGATCGTAAAGCGACTGAGCAAAGTTTCTTGGTGGATAAAGCGGATATTGCTGCCAATGGTTACGACTTGTCGATTAACCGTTATAAAGAAGTGGTGTATGAGCAAGTGGAATATGAAGCACCAAGTAAAATTTTGGCGGATTTAGAAGTACTTGAGCAGGATATTTTAAAAGGAATGACTAAGCTTAAGGAGTTGTTGAAATGACTATTCCTGTTAAAAAAATAAGTACATTTTGTAAAACAGGTAGTGGTGGTACACCTTCTCGTTCAAATAATGCTTTTTTTGAAAATGGTACAATTCCGTGGGTTAAATCAGGCGAATTAAAAAACCGTTATATCACTGAGATTGAAGAATACATAACTGATTTAGCGGTAGAAAAATCTTCAGCTAAATTAGTGTCAAAAGGTTCTTTACTAATTGCTATGTATGGTGCAACAGTTGGAGAAGTTTCTCAGCTCACTTTTGATGCAACAACTAATCAGGCTATTTGTAATATTCAACCTGATGAAAATGTTTGTGATGTTAATTATTTATACAGATTTTTAGAAGCATCAAAACCATATCTTTTAAGTCGTCGAGTTGGTGGTGGTCAGCCAAATATTTCTCAAAGTGTAATTAAGGATTTAGACGTTCCACTCCCACCACTTTCCGAACAACGCCGAATTGCGTCAATTTTAGATCAAGCGGATGAATTACGCCAAAAACGTCAGCAAGCGATTGAAAAGTTAGACCAGCTTTTACAAGCTACATTTATTGATATGTTTGGCGATCCTGTGAGTAATCCTAAAGGATGGGACATCGGGTGCATTGGAGACATGCTTGAATCAGTAAAATATGGTTCATCTGATAAAGCTACATTGGAAGGCGAAATACCTATTCTTCGCATGAATAACTTGACGTATTCAGGTGAAATGAATTTAACCGATTTAAAATATATAACTAAAGTCCAAGCTGATGAAAAATACCTTGTAAAAGAAGGTGATATTTTATTTAATCGAACGAATAGTAAAGAATTGGTTGGCAAGACTGCTGTTTATAATGGCCCTGAACCAATGGCTTATGCAGGTTATCTTATAAGAGGTAGAACTAAAGCAAATTATACACCTGAATATATCTCTGCTTTTTTAAATTCTCCTTGGGGGAAAGAGAAATTGCAAAGTATGTGTAAAAGTATTGTTGGGATGGCAAATATTAATGCCAAAGAATTTCAATCAATAGTTTTACCTATTCCACCTGAAGCTTTACAAGCTCACTTCAAGAGTAAAGTTTTAGCAATCAGAGAGAAGAAACAATTACTTGCTAATCAATTGAAAGTTTTTGAAATTTTATTTAAATCATTACAAAACCAAGCATTTAGCGGAAATTTATAAAATTATTAGAGGGTGGATACATGAGCAACTTTCAGTTTTTAGAGCCTGAATTTAAAAGCTTGGCAAACACTGCTAAAGAAGCTGAAAAGCTCGTGTATATTTCCCCACAATTTGCCCTTGCTGCTGCAAGAACATCACTAGAAAATCTCGTGCTGTGGCTGTATCAATACGATAAAAAACTCACTCAGCCTTATGACCCATCACTCTACAACCTCATCACCGATGTAAAGTTTAAGGAAATTATCCCACCCTACATTTGGGACAAAATGGATAACATCCGCATGGTGGGAAACAGTGCGGTACACGGTAAAAAATTCAAACAACTGACGACTGAAGAAACAGTTAAACACATTAGCCATCTGTTCCTGATCTATGTCTGGTTTGAGCGTAATTATGGCTCACCATCAAAAGATCGCTCTCAGACCATTTTATTCAATCCTAGACTAATTCCAAATGCTGACCACACACAGCAAATGGCAACGAATCAGGAACAACTGCAAAAAGAAGTTGAAGCCAAAGAAAAAGCATTTGCAGAACAACACAAAGCATTGCGTGAACGTGAACAACAGCTATTTGAATTATCTGCAAGTCTAGAAGAACGTGAAAAACTACTTGCCAATATTGACGCTGAACTTGCTCAAAAACGTGCTGAAGTTGAACAGGCTAAACTTGCCAATAGCCAGATTCCTGATCATACCGACTACAAAGAAGACGAAACTCGTAAACTAAAAATTGATCTTTTACTAGAAGAAGCGGGTTGGGAAATTGGTGTAACGGCAAGAGAGGAAGTTCCAGTTACTGGCATGCCAAGTCCATCAGGTAAAGGTGCTGTCGATTATGTACTGTATGATGCCAATGGCTTGCCTTTAGCCTTGGTAGAGGCTAAACGTACATCGGTTGATCCTGAAGTGGGACAACAACAAGCAAAACTCTATGCAGATTGTCTAGAACAGCAAACAGGTCAACGTCCTGTGATGTTCTACACGAACGGTTATAAAACCCGTATCTGGAATGATGTGCAAGGTGGCCCACCTCGTTTGGTACATGGTTTTTACACGCAAACTGAACTAAAACGCCTAATCGAAAGACGCAAAAATAATCCAGATTTGGGGAGCTTTCCGATCAATGCGGAAATTGTTGAGCGTTATTATCAAACCCGTGCCATTAAAGCGATTTTGGCCGCATTTCAGCGTAAAGAACGTGCAGGTTTACTAATTATGGCAACTGGTACGGGCAAAACCCGTACCGCAATTGCGTTGGTTGATGTACTGATGAAAGCCAATGCTGTTCAGAAAGTTTTATTCCTTGCTGACCGTACCTCATTGGTCGTACAAGCCACCAATGCTTTTAAAGCCAATTTACCTGACTCTGCACCTGTTAATTTAGTAGACAGCAAAAACCAAAATGGACGGGTGTATTTATCTACCTATCAAACCATGATGGGGCTGATTGATGAAGTGAATGCAGATGGTACACGTAAATACGGTACAGGCATGTTTGACATGATTATTGTCGATGAAGCCCATCGTAGCGTGTACCAAAAATTCGGTGAGATTTTTAAATACTTTGATAGCTTATTGGTTGGTTTAACTGCTACCCCACGCGATGAAGTAGACCGTGATACTTATGCACTTTTTGGTTTGGAAAGTGGCGTTCCGACAGATTATTACGATTTAGACCAAGCTATTGCCGATGGTTATTTAGTTCCACCTAAAGCCTTTTCAGTCCCCTTAAAATTCATGCGTGAAGGTGTGAAATTTAATGAGTTGTCCGAACAAGAAAAAGAACACTGGAATGAGCTAGATTGGGGCGGTGATGATGCACCTGAAGAAGTAAATGCATCAAAAATTAATAAGGAACTGTTTAATACAGGCACAGTAGACAAAATGCTGCAGCACTTGATGGAAAATGGCATCAAGGTTGAAGGTGGAGATATGTTGGGTAAAACCATCATCTTTGCAGTCAATCAGAACCACGCCAATTTCATTGCAGAACGCTTTGATAAAAACTATCCACAATATGATGGTAAGTTCGCCCGTGTGATCACGCACTCCACCAAGTACGCACAAAGCCTGATTGATAGTTTTAGTAAAAAAGAGCTGGCTGATCCACAAATTGCTATTTCTGTCGATATGCTCGATACAGGCATTGATGTGCCTGAAGTGGTCAACCTAGTCTTTTTCAAAGCTGTACGCTCTAAAGTGAAGTTTATGCAGATGATTGGTCGTGGTACACGGCTTTGCAAAGACCTCTTTGCCCCAGGAATGGACAAAAAAGAATTCTATATTTTTGATTACTGCTCAAACTTTGAATATTTCAACGAAAATCCTGATGGTGCGCCTGTATCTACTGCTGAACCCTTGGGGCAACGACTATTTAAGGCACGTTTAAATCTTTTGAGTTTGTTGAATACTCAAGACTATCAAACTGAAGAATTGGCAGCCGTCCGTCAAGACATACAACAAAGCCTACAAACTGAAGTGAAATCAATGAACAAAGATAATTTTATTGTTCGTGATGAGCTTGAGTATGTTGAGCAATTCCAAAAAGATGAGGCATGGAACAATTTAGATGATCTTGCTATTGGTACGTTGCGAGAACACATTTCTAAACTTCCAAATGAACTAGAAGCAGAAACACTAGAAGCCAAGCTGTTTGATATGTTGTGCTACAACATCGAACTTGCTGTGCTGAATAAGGATGCCAAAGCAGTACTTGCCTATGCTAATAAAGTGATTGAAATCGCTTCAAAACTGGAAAGTAAAGAGAATATTCCTGTGGTCGTAGCGCAGATTAAGTTGATACAAGACATACAAACCGAAGCCTATTGGGAAGGAATTACAGTCCCTATACTTGAGTCGATGCGTAAATGTATCCGCGGTTTAGTGAAACTCATTGAGAAATCGACCTCAACGATTGTCTATTCTATGTTGGATGATGAAATTGGAGTGATGCAAGCAGTCGATATCCCCGTCGTTTCAAGTGGTGTGAACCTAGCTCAATACCGTAAGCGTGTTGAGAGCTTTATTAAAGCCAATGAGAACCACATAACTATTGCCAAACTCAAACGTGGTTTAGCATTGACTCCAACCGATCTAAGTGAACTTGAACGCTTCGTATTCGAAGCTCAGGAAGTTGAGAGCAAAGAAAAATTTGAAGAATGCTTTGGTACAGAGAAATCTTTACCACTATTTATTCGTTCTTTAGTCGGCTTAGATCGTCAGGCAGTACAACAAGCCTTTTCAAAATATTTACAAGGCTCAAGCTATAACGAAAAACAAATCCGTTTTGTTGAAATGATTATAGATCATCTGACTCAAAACGGTGTATTGGCTGCTGCACAACTTTATGAGCCTCCATTCAATCAGGTTCATTTTGAAGGGATTGATGGTGTATTTAGTGATGGCGATGTCGATAACATATTTGGGGTTGTTGAAGTGTTTAATGAAGCGGTCGCGTAATTTTTATAATTTTGCATTAATGAGATAAAAATGAATCACATTGTATTACCTGAATTAAAGAAATTAATTTTCAAGAACGTAGACTGTAAAAATAAAGTTGAGCACTTAATTTTAGAAAACGATACTGTTGATTTTACATGGGTTGAGTCAAATCGAAGCTATGATGTAATCCAAGTTCAAAGTATAAATATACTAATCACCTCAAATAAAAATTTTGAAACATCAGCATTCGACTATGTAATTCACTCCAATCTTAAATTTAGTCAAAGTAATTTTTCACAAGGTAAGGTTCAACTAAAGGGCTGGATAAAACATCCTAGCTTCAGAGATTATAGTAATAGTGAAATTATTGGCTCTTGGGTTAATAACTTCAACTTCAAAGAAGAAAACCCTGCTACAAATTCTTATGGACTGCGTGAACCTCAGATTGCAGCTCTATATTCCATTTTAAGTCACTTAAAAAGTAAAGATGATGTCATTGGAACTGTAGTTATGCCTACAGGAACTGGTAAAACAGAAACAATGCTTTCAACACTAATCGCAAATAAACTAAATAAGATTATTATTGCTGTTCCGTCAGATGCTTTACGTGAACAAATATATGAAAAGTTTATTAAATTAGGTCTGTTAAAAAAATTTGGTATTGTAAGTAATGACGTTCTATATCCTAGAGTTGGCATTTGGTATGAAAATTTTAAAAAGTCGGAAGACTTAAACAACTTCGTTGATTCAAGTGATGTAATTGTTACCACTATGAATGTTCTAACAAACAACCATGGTGAAATTTTAGATGAAATTAATGAAAAAATAAGCAATATCTTTATTGATGAAGCACACCATGTCGAAGCTGATACATGGAAAAAAGTTAGTAATGCTTTCGCTAAACAAAAAATTCTACAATTTACTGCAACGCCTTTTCGTAATGATAGAAAACGATTAGATGGCAAAATTATCTATAGTTTCAGTTTAAAGAAAGCCCAAGAGCAAGGATACTTTAAACCGATTCACTTCAAATCTATTCGTGAATATGATCAAAAAAAAGCTGACGAATTGATCGCACATCAAGCAGTTGAAATTTTAAAAGAAGATTTGTCTAAAGGATTGGATCATATTTTAATGGCAAGATGTGCAGATAAAACTAGAGCTAATGAAGTCTTTGAATATTATAAGCAGTTTACCGAATTAAATCCTGTATTGGTTTATTCAGGGATTCCAAAGAAAAAAGAAATTCTAGAAGCTATTGTAAAAAAAGAGCACAAAATCATTGTTGCTGTAAATATGTTGGGTGAAGGTTTTGATCTTCCTCAATTAAAGATTGCAGCCTTTCATGATATTCGCAAAAGTTTACCCATAACCTTACAGTTTGCAGGTAGATTCACAAGAACATCAATAGACTCAACTTTAGGAAATGCGACCTTCATTGCTAACATTGCTATAGCAGAAACTGAAGAGGAATTAAGTGAATTATATGCTCAAGATTCTGATTGGAATTTACTATTATCAAACTTAAGTAGCGGGCAAATTAATGAACAGATTGATCTAGGAGATTTTATTAAAGGATTCCAAAATTTAGAAAATTCTAAAATACCTTTTCAAAATATTAGATTTGCTCTGAGCACTGTTGTTTTTAAAAATATTGGGAACTCATTTAATCTTTCTCGATTTAAAAAAGGAATAAAAGGATATGATGATTTAGAATATAAATTTTATGATATCAATAATGATGCAAATACAGCCGTAATTATTACAGCTTCAAAATCTGAAATAGAATGGGTGAATTATAAGGAAGTATATGGTTTAGATTGGACTCTTTACGTTATTTATTATGATGAAATAAATAAACTACTTTTTATTCATAGTTCAGATAAAAGTAGCCTATATCATGAGTTAGCTAATGCTGTTCTGTATAAAAATGCAACTTTAATCGAAAAACTAGATGTTTTTAAAAGTTTTTATGAAATTAAAAGAGTCTCTTTACAGAATGTTGGACTTAAAGAATATTTAAATAGAAAAATTCGTTTTTCAATGAAGGTTGGAACTGATATACAAGATGCATTATCTATTGCAGAACAACAAAGGGGAGAAAAAGCTTTTGTATTTGGCACAGGATACATTGAGGGGAAAAAAATTACTTTAGGTTGCTCTTATAAAGGACGGATATGGAGTTATTTAAAGAATGATATTAAGGAATTTATAAAATGGTGTAATGCAATTGGTGGAAAATTAATTAATCCTTCTATTGATCCAAATCAAATCCTTAAACATACATTGATTCCAGAATCAATAAGCAAACTTCCAGATATTCAACCAATCTATATTGATTGGAGCGATAGTTTTTATTTAAATACAGAATTTAAAATGAATATCAGAGATGAAAAAGATGAAACTAATATTGCTTTTTGTGAGCTAAAACTAATTAGCTATGATCTGATTAATGGTATTTCCTTTGAAATTTCAACGCCATCAAAGAGTTACAAGTTCAATAAATTGTTATTAGACGTTACAAGTCCAAATGGTAATAGTATTCCTGATTTCAACATATCTAAAGCTGACTCTGAAAATGCACAAATAAAAATTGGAAATAAAATTTATAGTTTAGAAGACTATTTAAATAGTAACCCTCCTATTGTTTGGTTTGCAGATGGTTCATCACTACAAGGTAATGAATTTGTTGAAATTAAATCTGTTATTCGTCCATATCCAATAGAAGCCCTAATTCCATGGAGTTGGGTTGGTGTTGACTTAAGTAAAGAAGCTCAAGGTGTTAATCCAATTCAAACAGATTCCATTCAATATAAAACTCTTCAAGTTTTAGAGCAGCAAGATTTTGATATTATTTATGATGATGATTTTTCAGGAGAAATTGCTGATATTATTACAATCAAAGAAACTACAGATAGTATTGATGTACAGTTTTACCATTTAAAATTTGCAAAAGATGGACTTGTGAGTGCCCGGGTTGATAATTTTTATGAGGTTTGTGGTCAGGCACAAAAGTCTATTCATTGGAAACATAAAAGTGGATTAGAGTTTTTTCAACACTTGTTACGCCGAGAAGAGAAAAAGAAAAATGGGTTTTCAAGAAGTCGTATTGAAAAAGGTTCAAAAGAAGATCTTGAAAGATTATTGAGAATTGCAAAAAACCATAAACCTATGAATTTTGAAGTATTCATTGTTCAACCTAGTTTATCCAAGCAGGCAACTACAAGTTCAATTATGACTTTACTTGGAGTCACAGAAAACTATCTCAGAGAAGTTGCAGATATCGATCTCAGAGTGATTGTTAATGAGTAGTTTTTAACTTTAATCTGTCAGATTTTTAATAAATTTAGAGTAATCCTTCAGATCAGTATGAGATGATTTTAGTTACGTTGAAGTTACCAAGTTAGATACGTCTAGCCATTAAAGTATTTTTGATATTTTGTATCCATGTTGATAGGAATTTGGACTACCTTTGTAAATATGTCTAAGATTAACTTGCTTGTTTTTGAGTGTATCCAGTGGACTACTCTTAAATGGAACTAGTGGACTACTATCAATGATATTTACAGAAAAGGTGGCATTCCAAGATGCTCTAAAATCTGTTCCTGTTCCCATCTATCCAACGACCCTCCTTCCAATCCAGATATCAACTCACTTGCTGTTTCCAAATATTGTGCTGTCTTTTCTCTGGACTCTCTTAAACTTAGCCACTGCATTTCTCTAGCGAGATGAAGAGGAGCAACTTCCTCAATTGAAAGCCAAACACTCCAATCATCTTTCGGTACATCAATATATCCTGGCGTATAAAAACGTTTAGGAATCGGCTGTCTACGTTCGATCCAAGATGACAAAGGCTTAAACATATACAAAAAATCCATTACTAATCAAACAGATCATAAAACTCACGTAAGAAGCACGAAAGAATATAATATTCTAGACATAATAATATAATCTAAAAACTGCTTTTCAGAAAATGACAGCTTATGTGTCGCAAAACTCGAAAAATGACACTAATTGTGTCGCAGAAGTTGTCATTAATTATCCCTAATGATGTCTAACTACTTGATTTTTCATATTCTCGATGACAACTTATGTGTCGCATGATGCGGTACGTCATGCGACACAAGGTTTGTCATAAACGACACATTGTTTGTCATAAAACGACGCATTGTTTGTCATAAAACTATGTAGCATGACGTCACATGACACATAAGTTGTCATTGAGAAAACCGCCATTCATGGCGGTTTTTTTAACTTAACAACCCTTATTTTAGTTAAAAATTATGCATGATTTAAATTATTAAAAAAATTTGAATAAAATTTTTGTTCAATTTTATCAGCCTCTAAATAAACACCTAATTCATGATAGAGATCATTGTTCTTATAGTTACCTGAAGAATCAGAAGACATCCAGTTTAAGCTTGTGACAACAATATGATTTTTATCCCAAGCCAACACTTTGGCATGGCTATGATTTCCAGAAGGTGGAGAATGAAGTTTTAATGCAATTTTATCGTTGTCTATAGTGTTAGAGAACTTTTGCACTTGCTTATGATCAAATTCTTTATCGACTGTAGAGTAAAATGCTGAAACACGCACCCTACAAGTTGATAAACTATCCCAAATACTTCTATGTAGATTTGGGCTTATTTTATCACTTAATAAGGTGACTCTATGTCCTGCTTCTTTAGCTTCATGTATATATCGCAAATGATGCCCTTTGAGTAAAAGTGAAACATTAATATTTTTTCCATTGTCTTGATTAGAGCTAGGTTTAATACTTTGAGCCAAATCTAATAATTCTGAACCTAAATAGTTATTAATTAATTTTGCACCAGTAGTCAAACTAGCTGATATTTGAATCATTTCTTTTGAAAAATCATTATCTTGAATAAACACAGAAGCTTCATAACGATTAAATTCTGAGAAAAACCAATTACAAGATCCTATTAACGAACAATGATTATTTTCAGTATCCCAAAGCAAATATTTAGCATGAGACCCTGTTTGGATTTCATGTAAAATAATCCTTCCATTGTAATCACAATAAAGTTTTTTAAATTGTGAGGTAATCTCTTTAAAATTTCTTAATTCTTTCTCCCTAATATCAGGTGAATCGAAATCATCTTTACCCCATAAAATAATAACTTTAACCCCTCTGTTAACGGCACTTAATAGTTCACTTAGATAGAGATTTATTCTAGATGGACGAATAAAAGTAGAATGAATTATTAAATAGTTTTTACATTCACGAATAGCATCAAGAAATTTTTGAAGATGCTCATTTCCTCCTAAAATAAGTGAAACATGCTGTTCAGATATCTTATAACTTTTGGGAGGATTTGCTAAATTTTCTGAACTCCCCCCTCCAACATATTGATATGTTTCTTTTATATTCTCATTATTCCTCTGACTTTCGATTAATCGCTTTTTAATTTCTGAAGACAAATATTCTTTAAAGGAGTAACCAAAAATAGAGCAATAATCATTACTAGATGTTGGATTGAGATAATTCTCATAAAAATGTATGTCTATTTCATTATTTTTACTTATTTTTGCATTAAATATTAAATACTTATTAACTGTTAAACTTCTATCCAATGGTGGCGATACAGAAATAAGTTCTTCATTCGGTTGGGTAACAGCACAGCCAAGTTCTTGTGTATCAAGAATATATGGATGCGGTATACTCTTAATATTAATATATCTTTTATTATCCCAACTATTAACTAAAGTATTGATGTCACTCTCATTATAAGTAGTAATAAAAGAATAATTACACAATCCTAAATACTGACCATTTGTAAGATTAACTAGAAAATCTCTATATGTATAAAACTCCTTTTTTATCGATGGTAATTCAGAAGCTTTTGCAATAAATTTACCACGCTCAGTAATTCTTACACCAATACTCTCAGGCTCCTGAATAATTTCAATCCAATTTAATTTTAGAAATGGTAAAAGTATTTGAACTAAAATTTGTCTACGAATACCAGAATATGCTGATAACTTATCAATAGTAAATTCATTATCTGCAATAGTTCTCAACAACAAATGGTCGATAATATTCCAGTTACTCTTCTTTTTAAAAGTAAACAGATTAGTTCCGTAAGAAAAAGGAACAATGAGATAAAAAGGTTGTGATTTTTTAGAATGTTTGGAATTGGATGATTTCATATTTAATAGCTTACAAAAATTAATAAAGGTAGAGTTTATTTAAAAAATTGGCTTATATAAGAAGTAATATCTATCTTCTTAATTGGAGTAACACTATCTTCATTTATATTAGGTTGTTCATTAACCCATTTACACAATGTGTCTATATATTGATAGTCATTAATAATATCCAATTTTTTCTCAAATGGTGCTCGATAAGCCCAATATTCGAACATTCCTATACTTCCAATTACAAACATTTGATATTTTGCTCTACTAAACATTACATTTAGACGTCTTTCATCAAGTAAAAAACCCAATGAACTCTTATCAGATTTATTGATGTTATGTCTGACAAGACTCACAATTACAAGATCCGCTTCCCCTCCTTGAAATGAATCAACTGTTTTACAAAGCTCCACCCCACAATAGAATCCTTTGCTTTTCAACTTATTAATTAAATTTTCCTCATTAATCATTTCATTAATTTTAGCAATTTGATTTTTATAAGGAGTTAGAATAACTATTGATGGATTCTTTTTAGCTACTTCTGTGACTTGAACTGCTTCTAACATTCTTCTGATGACATCAACTTCTGCCTCATTAGCCAAATTATTTTCAAGTGGCCTAGCTTCTCGCAATTTATTAGGATCACAAATGTCGAGCCAAATAAAACCTTTATTTTTATTTAAATCTGGCAAATCAGAGCATATTGAAAACTTGAATGGCCTATTAATTGTGTTTAAATATTTTTCTTCATTTTCTGAATTATTTTTTAGTTCTGAATTATAGAACAATGTAGAAACCACTTCTGAAATATCTGGATGCATCCGATATTGCTCAGTAATAATATCCCCCATAAGACGGCTACTTTTAGCTTTTTTATATTTTTCAATATTTTTAACCAAAGTCTGGAATAGTGAAAAATATTTTCGAACATTTTCAATAACCGGATGATATTTATTGGAAAAATATTCTAAAAACTCTACACTATTATCATTTAAATTATCTTTTACATATTGAGCTACTTCAGAAAACTCATTCAGACTAGATAATTTTGTTAAATTACTGGAAAAAGGGCCTGTAGAGACGCTTTGTATTAAAAGAGGAACATCGAAATTTTCACCTAATAAAATTTTATTAATAGTATTTTCAGAGAAAGGAGGTAATTGTTTGTGATCTCCAATCAATAAACGCTTTGATGATAGTAAAAGAGGACTTAGTAACTCTAAACCAGAGGCCTTCCCTGACTCTTCTAAAATTGTCCAATCAAATTGGTGATTATTTCTATTAATCGTCTCAATTGTAGAAGAATTTGATGTAGCTAATACAATATTGGCACTACTAAGAACATGCTTATAAAGAGATCTACGCAGATAATTTGATTCAGTAGCTTTCTTTATTTGTTCATTTAAGTCTAAATATTTTGAAGCATCCTGCCACATCAGGCTTTCTTTAATACTATCCCACAAAGTAGCAGTATGTTTTTCAAATTGCTGAATATCACCTCTATCCTCTATTTCATCTTCAATATTATTAAAAGTATCTAAAATCATTAAATTGTCTGATAGTGGACCTTTTTTAATTTCATCATAGAGAACTTGTACAGTTGCATGGCTTTGAGCACTTAAGACGACTTTACTATCTGGCTCATCATTAAAGATTTGCTCTAGCAAACTGGTTACTAAAAATGTTTTGCCAACTCCAGGTGGTCCTTGCACAATATAATTAGGATAAGTATCTAATGCCTCACGATAAATATTTTGCTTAGAATTATCTAACTTATCATATACTTTTACATATTTATTTGGATATTTCAGCTTTGACGTACTGCTTTCCATATGCATAATACTTGAAATTAAAGCAGAATTTTTCGCGACTTGCTCTAAAGTATAATTTCTGCGCAATAGTGCTGTATAATTTGCAAGTAAAGATTTTGGGTATATATATAGTTCTTGTTCATTAATGATCTGGCTTACATCCTTTAACGTATTTGGATTTTGAGGATCATTTTTTACTATAAAATCATAACAAGCTAGAGTTTTTTCGTGCTTCCTAAAAGTGATTATTATTTTAAAGTTTTTAGTAGAAAACCCTTTTGTTTTAATATTTGGAGAAGCATGAAAATCATCTTTTTCAGTAGGAAGTTTATTAGATAATATCCATTCTTTTTCATCCATTTCAGTAACTAAACTTTTAAAATGATGAGTAGATATTGGTTTATCTATAATTTTTGAGAATTTTAAATTTTCATTATTTTTTTCAGGATCAATAGTTAAAATAATACTATCTTGGTTATTATTCCCAATTTTAACTTTAACATTTGCTTTAAAAACTTTTGTCCAATACTCTGAAACCTCAATGGAATAACAAAGCAACATCGTATTAATAAAATTCCTAACATCCTCACTTAATACTTGTTCTTTCTTAAAACTATCAATTATGTTCATCCAGGAATTTGATGAATTAGAGCTAGAAACCAAATTTAATTTTATTGAAAAATCTTTAGAGACTTTATGATAACCTTTCAGACCTTTAGAATCACAATAAATATTTGTAATTAATACAAGATTACTCCATTGAAAATTATTTGTCCCCTCAACTCTAGTAGGTTTTATCTCATATAAAAGCTGATTACCTTGTATAAAAAACAACTCTCCATCTTTAATATTACTTTTAATAATATTTATTTTATTTAAATCAATATCATTTTTAACAAATTTATAAAAATCATCAATCAAGATTTCATTATCTTCTTTTAAGAACTTGCTTACTATACCCAAAAAACTTTCTATTTTCTTTCTATTAATTGTTATATCATATGTTTTAATTTCATTTGTGTCAGCATCTAGTTCATTTTCTAATGAGAAAATAATATACTTTATACTTTCAATAATCTCCGCACTAGAAAGATGACTGTCTCGATAAATATTCTTCAATTTACAAATGTTTTTTAATTTATCTATTAATTTTTTTTCATTTTCAGTTAAATAATTAAAATCATGATCTAATAGGCTATCATCAATTCCTACTACTAGTAATGATTCAATTAAATTACCCAACAAATACCAATCTTCATTATATGAAGAAACCATTGAAGTACTTTCTAAGTTAACCATATATGAAGGTTTAAGTTTATTTACTGAGAGTAACCATTCAAATCCTGTTAATCTAAAAAAATTAATATCATTTTCAAATCTAATTACAATATTTTCTGGACTTATTTTTCTATGTAAAAGGCCATTTTGATGTAAAATATCTAACCCAAAGGCTATACTTAAAATATTTTTCCATAACTTAATACGATGATATGGTATCATCAAATTTTGGAAATATATCCAACTTTTTCTTTTTATCCTTTGGCTTGATTTGTTAATGTCATCTATATATGTGGATAACAAAATATCATTTTCATCACACTCATAGGTGATACTAAAACTTTCATCATCATAATATGCATTATTAATAACTAATAAATACCTTTCTGAATTTGGGTAATTTTTTAATAATTGTAATTGTCTTACTTCATCCAACCAAATCTCTTTAATAATTTCATCTTTTTGATTAATTCTCGGCCAAACTTTCATAAAGAAACATTCATCACCTATATAATCAATTGGGGAAGCTTCTCGATATAATTTATATAAATTATAATTCTTACCCTCATATATTATTTCTTCATCAATATAGTTTTGTAGTACCTTATAATCTTGCATTAAAATTTACCTAATTTAATTACAAATAGAATGCTTACAATTAAGCACGAGATCCCCGTATCTTTTTTATACAGATTTTTTTATCAGACAAATAATAATTTAAAATTAATTGAATTTCAATAGCTTACAAAATAAAGGAGGTAAGTTATAAATCTTCAAGCTTTAAATAAAGCTAGATAAATCAGTATTTAGTGCATTTAACCAATCCATTAACTCAATCACATCTAACCGCCTTTCTAGAATTTCAACTTTAGACACATAAGACTGAGGCTTCCCTAAACGTTGGGCAAGCTCAACCTGAGTCACATTTTTAGACTCACGTAGTTCTATAAGTTTCTTAATTAGGTCTTGATACCTAGGATCGTGTATTGAGCGCATGGCTCAATATCAGTTACAATTAAAAATATCCCAAAATAGGATATTTTTAATTTAACCCTATCTGTTTACTGAATTTTTTTATTTTGAATAATCATTGAACAATAGTCTAGGAATTCACTGTGAAGCAAAAATTTTCTGTAGCTCAAATCAACAATATTGTTAAAAAGAATTTAGCAGGTACAACTGTCGAACAAATTTGTGAAGAGTATAAAATCAGTGTCGCTACTTTCTACCGTTGGAAAGCAAGTTACATAGATATTAATGAGCAAATTTTGATTCGATTAGATAAATTGGAACAAGAAAATTTAGCTCTTAAACAAATGTATGCTGAAGAAAGACTGTCTAAGCGACTAGAAATGTAAGGCGCTCATAAAAGAATCTCGAAAGTATTTTAAATAGCATGGTAATCCCCCCTAAAAATAATAGGATCTAAAAGTAGAATTTTCTCTTAAGATACGAGCAGGAGATTCTGCATGAAAACATCTAAATTTACTGACAGTCAGATCATGTCCATCTTGAAACAGGCAGAATCTGGCACACCTGTAGCGACCCTTTGCCGTGAACACGGCATGAGTAATGCTACCTTTTATAAATGGCGTGCCAAATATGGTGGTATGGATACATCATTAATGGCTCGACTGAAAGAGCTAGAAGCCGAAAATACCAGACTTAAAAAGATGTATGCGGAAGAGCGATTAAAGGCCGAAATCATCCAGGAAGCGATGGCAAAAAAGTGGTAAAGCCATCTTGCCGGCGTAAGATGGCACAACAGGCAGTTGCCCAGCATGCCATTAGTATTCGTTTGGCTTGTAAAGCATTTGGCATTAGTGAAACCTGCTACCGCTATCAAGCCAATCTCAGCGATGACAATGCACTCATTGCTGAACAGCTCATTGAACTCACTGAGGAAAATTCCGATTGGGGCTTTGGTTTGTGCTTCTCGTATTTACGGCATGTTGAGAGTTGCTGCTGGAATCACAAGC
>NZ_JACASN010000038.1:0-17939 GCF_013390985.1 Acinetobacter sp. Swhac1
GGACAAGCATCGTCATTTTATTATGGTCAGCCTCAGGGTGAAGTGTGTCTAATCAACAGGGTTTTCGGTCTCTAAGTACTTTTTAAAGGGAACATCATCGACTCAAATCTCTATTTGCAACAGTGCCCATAGTTCAACATTTCCTGAAATTTAGGTCGGTCAGTATTTTTACCTGAAGCACGGTCAACAAAAATCCGGTCGACCTCAATTCCTTCAAGTTGACGTCCAGTGTTTTGCTCGACAGAACTTACCCGGACATACCCTACTTTTTGGCCTTTCACTTTTTCACGCCCCAATTGGATAAAAATGAACAATTTCGTAAATTATAATTCTTTAACACTAAAGTTACATGTTACTTATGATTAAAAATCATTTAAATGATACATAATTTCATGAACTTTCAGATTGTAACTTTAGGGTGTAGTCTAAAATTACAATATTAAATTGTGCATTAGTATTTTCTTGAGTAACTGTCTGCAATCCCTTATTAGAATTTATAATTCAGGCACTCTTTAACTTTTGAAAAAATTTGTTTTGCTGAAGAGCTGCGCTTCTTCTATCACCTTGATCAACCAACCAATCAATAATTTTTAAGAATTTTTGTCGAAGTTCTATTGGCATCAATTGTTCCTTATCTATAAAAATTTGTAAAATGTTAGATATCCTTTGATATATGTGCTCATTCCAATTCAATGCTTCACCTGAGGAGATTAATCCTAAAATTTGATCTGCATATAGGTGTGATGGATAATTCTGGATTGATCGTTCACACAATTTCAAGAATAGATGAATCACAGATTCAGTCCAACCTACTGCTCGAATATACTTATCAACCAAAGGTAAAATTATACCTATTTCAGTCCAATCACCATTTACAAACCTACTGGCTAAAGGTGCATTTTGATCTAATGATACAAACATCAGCGATTTTGAAATCTTAGGTAAATCAAAACCTGAAATTTCTCCAGCTTTATAACCTTTTTTATCAAAACACGATGCTTTAAAAAAACGATCCAAACATAAATCTAAAACATCTAACGCATTGTCAGGAATGTTTTGTGCATCATAAATATAACTACAAATATAATTTTCAATGAACGGATAAAGCAACTCCCAACAAGCATCTGTTTTAAGCTTAAGAATTGGCATAAGGAATTGGGCTTTGATTTCTTCTGTAGGAAATATTCCAACAACTCTTGCTAAAGTGCTAGATACGCTATGATTCCATTCATAAATAATATCTTTATCTTCAAACCTCTGATTTTCTTCAAGCCAAGAAGGTTCTTGTTTTTCTATTGTCCATTCCAAACAACTTTCGAAAAAATTTAGAATATAGGTTTGAGAGGTATCATGAAGTAATTTCTCAGGCAGTAACTTAATAACTTTTCCTGAAAACTCATGATCCCATTGAGTATCTGATTCTACCCCCTTTGAAATATCTTCATCTTGTTTCATCCAAGGTGCATCAGGTGTTGGTAGTGCACACCAATCATCGTCTGATTCTAAATAATTGTTTACAGATTCATATACTTTATCTAATTCCTGTTGTGCTTCTTGATATTTATCTGATCGATAGATGCGATATTTTAAATGATTTTTACATAGAGCAAATGCAAAATAAATTGCAGACCAAGTCAGTTTAGGATGCTTATCAAATAATTTAAGACATTCTTTTAATGCCACTAATGAAATTTCATGTGATGGGCTCTCTACAATATTTAGAAGATTACTGAAAGTTAAATCATTCATAGTGTCATGAATAATTTCACTTACTAAAGCTTGTACAAGAAATTTCTTTGGATGAAAAGCTAAGGATGCTGGTGGACAATCTATCTCATAAGAACTGTATGGTAACTGGATTACTTGATTTAAAATATCACGAGCCCATTCTAAATCACCTTCTTTACGATCTGTTCTAAAGGCTAAGATCATGGTAGCTAAGGCACTAAAAGCACGTTGTTTCATACTTTTATGCGTAGACGAATCTTCATACACATCACAAGCATCTTGAAATAAGTCTTTTTCTTCTAAATCTTTGAATAACTTAATGACTGAATCTATAGTGTAGTTATTTTGGATTGCATCAGCTTCTAATGATTTCTCAACCCAATATGCTACACTAGAATATATTGCAAACTCATTTAGTTGTTTATATTCTTTCGATTCAACTTGCTTTTTATTATGAGGATGATCAAAGTAGTAAGCTAATTGATTCTCTTCAATTTTTTGGTAAGAGTAATTCTCAGTATTACCATACTCAGCATAATAATCAGCTCGCTCTTCTAAGAAAATGATGTTAGGTTGATTAGTCTTCTCATGCTCAAAATTAAAAATAAGATTCGTTTTAAAATTCGATAACTTATCTTTGATAAGTTCATGAAAACCATGATTTATAAAGTAATTTATTAATAAAGATTCTAATCTTAATTTATGGCCTTCTCTAATGTAATTGTGTCTAACAGTTTCAATATCTTTTTGATATTTTGATTCACCTTGAAGAGACATTAAAGTTGTACTAGGTTCCTGTAAGTCTTGCTGGAAACGATACTTATCTAACTCTAAAATTTTAAAATTAGTGACAACTGGAAATATAGAATTAGAAACAACTTGCTTATTTAGGGCTAAAACACTTACTACACCAAGAATTGCGACTGATTCATGTCCTAAAGTAATTTTTTGAATGAGTTCATCAAAATCTCGCCCTTGCTCTAGTTGTTCAAAGCACCAATTTTCTAACACCATATAGGCCGATGAAATCGCATTATTTATCCAAACAGGTTTTTTCCAGATATATTGCTTTTCATTTCCCCAAAATTCGTGCACTCCCCAAGGAAATTCAATGATAGTTGGTAGAGGTACTTGTTCAGAAATTTCACATAGTTGTTTCCATGCTTGAATCGCATGATTAGACAAATCACGTATAAGCTGTAATCCAGTTTCTTCAGAATGAGTCAATAATGAAAAAAATGGCTCCTTTAAAGGTGAGCTAGGATAAAACTGTCTAGATTCATATTTAATTGATAAGTTTTCCCAATCATGATTCTGAATCTGTTGATATGGTGCTTGATGAAAAAATAAAGCACGACGATCAATCTTTAATTGTTCTTCTTTGGTTCTTTCTTCTTCAGGTTTAGCTAATAACTCCTGAAAATATTGATGGGTTCTTTGATGTTCCCTTTCCTCACGTTCTATATGTTCTTTAGGTAGTTCATCTAATAAAAATTTTAACGTTAAATCAGCAAGTAATTTTGGATGATGTTGTGAAATAAGAGAGGAAGCGCCTACGATATGTTTAAAAATTTCTCTAGATAATTCAGGTTCCGAAAGCAAAAACTTTAAATATCTTTCGGTATAAGTTGGATTTGATTGTATTGAAACCAAAATTAGATTAATCAAACTAAACTTAAAATCTTTTAAGTTAACTATTTCCCCCCAATCATTAGCTCTCTCTTTTTGAGAAATTTCTAAAAGCCAGTCGATTGATACATCCAAAATCATTTTAGACATTTGATTTGAAGGTGCATGAATACCTGCATATTGCCAAATCTCAAAACTTTTTAAAATTTGCGGATATAATTGATGTTGAGTATTTGGTATTAATTTCAAAACATATTCTAAAAGTGTTCGCCATAAGAATGCATCAGATGGCCAAGAATATTGAATAGCTAATTGTAATTTATCAGGCTGTTCCAAGAATATTGGATTTGCCTTGGTTTTCTCTGCTTGAAACCATGTTAATAACTTATTAAAAAGATCGAAATCCTTTTCCTGCAAAGCTTGTGTATATCTACCATTCAACTCAATAAATTTCGGATGTCCGATTGGCCCAATTACCCATGCTCTTAACCATTGTGATCTGAGTTCTTTAAATTTTGGATTCGCTAAATGATTCACCCACTGATCATCAATAAACTCCCGTTGAGCAAGCAATTCTACAACCCTACTTATATAAGGAGGTTGTCCAAAGCTTTCTATTTTATCCAACCAGTTATGTTCCTCTTCTAAAAGAAGATAAAGTAATGACCACTCATAAAATATGTCATGTATAAAATCAACAGTAGAACTTTTAGAGTTTACATGTATTATCCCATCTACTTCTAAACTATCTAAAGCATCAATAGGATGAATGTCTCTACGTTTGACACTATTGCTAAGGTTTTGAGATTTAAGTTCAGAAAGCTTTTTTAAAAAATCCTGTCGATTGTAAATAGCTTGACCATTTTCATTAAATCCACCTCGTTTCCACCATGCATTAATTAGTTCTAACTCTGACTCAGGTTCAAAATCATTAGCTTTTAAGCTGGTTAAAACTTTAGCAAAAAATGGACGCCTAATAATCTCTTTGACTTTGTTATCACTGAATAATAGCTTTTGAATACTTGGGGTTTGTTGAGCTAATGCTAGACATTCATCATCATTTAAAAGATCTATGTTAATAATCTGAATATTAGTATTCTTTAAAAGGTCTCCCATCCATACCTTTAACGGTTCAAGCCCTGTGTCTCTTAAAGTAGTAACAATTTTCCAATTAGTTAAATCATGGTCATTAAAAATTGTACGAATTAAATCTTCAACGATTGGTTTACTGTTTTCACTTACTCTGTCTATACCATCAATAAAGACAATAGGGACTCCCCCAACAGCTTCCAAACTTATTAGCCACTCTGAAATTGAAAAACTTGGTAACCCAACCCTAGATAGATATTCTAACCAATTATTACTTCCCGTAAGTTGATTGGATTTAATAAATAAAAATGGCAAGTCATTAGCTTTTGACTCAGCGATTTGTCTTAGGAGAACTGATTTACCTGTACCAGATAAACCTGTAATTTGGATAAATCTGCCCGAATTTAATTTTTCTTCAAATTCACTGTGTAATGTAGGTCTATATAATTCAAAGCCATTAATCGTTTTAAGCACCTGTCCCAAGCTCTGTTGACTAATTTCTTTGATCATCTGTACTTCTGGAATATAAAGTCTTTGATCAAAGACAGTACATTCAAAAAAATCATTGATTTCACTGAAATTTAAAGTATCAAGACTTTCAGCTCCAAAGTCATTATGATTTTCATTGTGAATGATAAGTGCTTTTGCTGTCGGGTAATTTTTATGATGTGTAAAAATTAAAGAACCTGATATTCCATGAAAATTTTTATTTTTTTCTATTAGATTAGGAGTTGGATCGGAATGTAGATTGTAATATATGAGTGTGTTAACTACTCTGGGTACGTCAAATACTAATGGTGTTACACCAAAATCTCTACTATTAAACCCATAACTAACATAGTAATTACTAATGCTTTTTTCATTAATAATTAAAGTATCATGGGCTGTTTCTTTTACATTGATAATTACTAAGTCTTTTACTTTGTCGTAATATATTTTTTCTATGTGAAGAGCTGATGTATCATCGTTATTAAATAATTGAATATCGTTTGTATTAAATTCTTTAGGACAGACTCTACAACATCCATCAGTATTACTTAGATATAAGTCACAACTATTCCTTTGGTCACAAATACTATGTTTAGATGTAATAACGAATGACTTCTCATCATCAAATGACTTGAAAAAAAAACCACTGGAGTTATCTGTCAGTGTGTGAACTTGTATTAGATTATTTGTGTTCATAGCTAAGTGTGTTCATCCCATTAGAAGGATAAGTTTCATTAATACTACAGCCTAGTCTTTTAAACTCTTCAATTTTTGCTGAAAGATTAGAGCTGTTTGAGCTTAAGTGAATAGTTGGATTGTTATCTAAACTTATAATTCTAGCTAATGTGATATTGTTAGGATGGTTATGATGTGTCTCATTGTTTGCACATAAAATATATTCCGTCTTGCCTAAAAGATCTAACAGTTCAATTTTTGTGTTTCGTTCACTTCCATGATGAGATATTTTTACCACATCAAATTGATATTTTCCAAAACCCGCTATATTTAGACCCTCAATGACATCATCAGCATGCGCATCTCCAAGAAATAGCCCAGAGAAATCTCTGTATTCAATAACTAAGCTAATACTTGACCTATTAGTGATAGAAGGATCTTTTGTAAAAATATCTTGACCAGATTGTATTCTTTGTAATGCTTCTTCAGAGGTCATTTCTTTAATTTTTGAACTTGAGATTTGTTTTTGGCTTTTCTTTTTTTCTTCTCTTTCTTTTTTAGCATTGGCATCGTTTAGCATTCGATCTAGCGTTTCAACTGTTGGTGTTATCGCAGTTAGCTTAATACCATTATGTATTAATGGAACTGTTTCTCTTGTTAAACAAATACTTTGAATTCCCCGCTCTGTCAGTAATTTTTGCTTAAGGGTATTATCTTGATTATATGAAATTTGTTTTTGTACACTTGCTATAATGTCAGGAATATCTTGTAGGCTATTAAAAACAATAGTTTTAATTTTAATTCCGGTATCAAGCAAATATTCAAATCCACCAATGTGATCATCATCATTATGAGTGACTACCGCTATATCAATAGTTCCATCTTCACCTAAAATATTCTCTATATTGGTTAGTACATCTCTACGAGCTAAGAATGATTTAGGGCCGCAATCAATCAAAATTTTTGAGTGATCAAAGTCAAGAAGAAGACAATCTCCATGCGCAGCATCTATTATATGAATCTTTAACATTTAAATATTTGTGTAAAATTATGATTTATAAGTATTTTATCTATTTATATTAAAAATGGAATCATTTTTTTAATCTAGTTCATGAACTAGATTAAATTGAATATTTACCAAAATTTATTTATATATTTGAATTTATTAGTAATTATTGATTATGTTGTATAATTTTACCATTAAGGTTTCTTGGTCCATCGTATAAGGTGAAATACTATTAGGAACGATAATGTTACGAGCGAGTGAAGATATTTGCCATGAACATGATGGAATGTCGTTGCCAAGCTGTATCTACTTTGGTATTGATATTCCGTCATTTTCGCCCACCTGAGAAATCGGACTCCAATCAGTATGCTCACTAGAACCCAAAAAGCCGATCAAATCTTTAATTTATTTGCTTATTTCAGCATAACAATAACGATGAAAAATAGTGTTGGGATGACTGATGATAATAAGATCGCTGAACCTGTTTTCATTGAATTACTCAACAAGGTTTACGATTATTCTTTACGTGATGTAAATATTGATAAGAGCAACCATGTGGCGATAGATGCTGCCGATGACAATTTAGGAATAGCAGTACAGATTACTTCTGATCGTTCTAAAAAGAAAAAGGATGATACCATTGCAAAACTGGAATCTCACCAGTTAAACAAAAAATATAAGCACATCATTTTTTTACTATTGTCTGATCGTGATACATCGAAAACCTATGAGAAAGAAGGTTATAAAATAGAAATCATTACGCTCACTGATCTGGCTAAATCTATATATAATAAGCCACCAAAGGAATTTGAAGAGCTATTCAATTACTGCATGAATGAGCTTGGTAGTTATAATTTCATACAGAATGCCGGGATTGTATTCAAGCAAACACAGTACAGCATGATTGATCTACAGGCTGATATTAGCAGTTTTATGAAAATAAATTGGTATTTTCTAGGTGACGAACCAACCCAAGTTGAAGTAAAACAGGGTCTCACCCTATTAAGAACTGCTCTGCAACAACTCAACTACCCGTCTTTAATGGTCATATTTAAGATATTAGATTACACAATAAAGTATAACAACCTTGATCACTCCGATCTAACCATCATGCCAATAGCAAATATGCAAGCCGGCTTAACCAAAGAACAAGTAAAGGTCTACGACACGATCACCGAAGCACTTGAAAACATTCAGTTGGTACATACGCATGATGAACCTACTTGGTATTACCATAGACCTCATTACGCAGCCGTCTTTAAACATGAAGCAGTCGATGACTTTAATTTCTTTCTAGGTATCTGCCGATTCTTCAAAAGTAAGGATAATTACGACCCTATAGAATTGGCAAAAATGATATATGAATACGATTTTTCCATGATCAATTAAAAAAATCCCTCTCTCGAGGGCTTTTTTAGAACATATAATTAGCTATTGAGCATTGATGCGTAGTGAATAGCCACCAAAATTCTAGACACACGTAACGATCTTTTGGACTGCCCCAGTATCCTAGACATGAGACAGCCTCACTTTTAAGAAAGGTTGCTGCATAACATCAGTTATTTAAGTAAATTTATTACCTCAGAAACTGAACTATTTCTTGGATTAAATAACCACTCCCTATCAAAATAATTACGAGCAAATTGATTGATTGGTGAGTTTCCTATGACTAACGAATAAAATTTATTGTTATTTTGCTTCGCCAAATCAATTTTATCCATTTGTTTTGAAGCTAAGGTTGCCATAATAAAATCTGAAATAATTAATATATCCGATTTTTGATAACTCTCATTTTTAAGCAAATTCAAAGCAAAATCTAATGCAGGGGCAACATCAGTCCCACCATGAAAAGACATTTTAAGAAAGTTAATTAAGGTATTTAATCCATCGGGTTTCGTCAGTTCCAGTGTTTGAATGGAAGTCGAAAAGTTTATTAAATAGCATGCCCGTTTTTCTTTCATTGCTTGCTGTGCAAAATATAAAGCGACCGCTTTCGCTATAAATTCTGGTGTACCACTCATAGAACCACTTGTGTCTATGCAAAGAATCATAGGGCCTTTAGCAACTTCATCAACTGATGAGACAATATCAACTTCGTGACTAATAGCCTGTAAACCTTGCATTTCAAAACACATAAGATTCGATTCAATATATTTAAGATCAAAAAGAATCTCAGTTTCAGGATCAGATAGCAGTGCTAACTCAGAAGGCAATACAAACTCTAATTCATTACCTAGACGAATCCCAATGATCTCTTCACGGGAATTGATATCAGGAACAAAGCTTTCTACAGAACTTTTGGTAGAAATATCCATTTTTTCCTGGGCCAAATGTGCTTGTTGAATTTTCCCTAGTACATCCAAAATTTTAGACAATGACTCATTATTACTCAGATGCTCTACCCATCTTTTGAATTGTTGAATATCTTGTTCGGTCAGACTACCTTTTGAATAATCCAAAAAAATACCTGTATCAAAACCTAGCTTTTCAGCAAGATTTTTTAGATATTCAAAATTTTTGAATTGCTCCAATAACTGGTTCAAAAATTGTTCTCTTAATTGATCAATTTTTTTTAATTCCCAATCAGCAGATCGTTGATCAAGATTTTTTTTCCAGTCCTTGAATAGTTGTTGTCTTAACTTATTATGGTCAATTTCTGGATTAGCATTTTCTTTTTTCCAGTAGCTACTTTGATCTGGTACACCAGCAAATTTTGAAAAATTTGAATAAGCATCTATGGCATCTAATAATCCAATTTCTTCTGTATTCAAAAACTTTTCATATGTATTAAAGTATTCTTGAAACGGATTGTCGAGAAATAACCGACGTTTTAGATCTATAGACCATTGATTAATTTGATCATGAATACTTTCTTGAGCTTTTTCATGGTGTAACCAATGATCTAATTGAGCTTTATTTAACTCATTTTTAAATTTTTGTGTAGTATCATTAAATAATTCTAGTTGTCGCATAAGTCTTTTAAACGCCCGCAATCTTGAATATTTACTTCCAATTTGTTTATCTGCTCCTCAATGCTATTTAGGAGAAATTTTAAATCTTTTTCAGCAATGAATAATGAAGAAAATTGATTAGCTAAGAATTGATATTTATTTTTTACCTGCTCTGTTGCTTCAATAAAATTCTTTTGTATTTCTTCTACTTCGGATAATAAAGCATCTATTAGTCTTCTATTAATATTCTGCTTTTTTGAGCCTCTTGTATATTTTACCTTTGGAGTGAAAATAATGTTTCTATTATAACCATTAAAAATTTGATAACTACCTGATCCATCAGTTTTATATTGAAAGTCACGATCCTTATTACCGTTACTATCGATAGCATATATAAATTCATTATGAGGATTACCTGACACTTTTATATATAGTTTTTTTCTACGATGTTCACAATAGTATGGATAATAGAATTTACCATCATATATTTCCTCAGTTTCGTATATATCTTCTGTGTAATATAGCTCGGTAGAAATTTCCTGGTCTAATCTCTGCTTTTCCAAGACGAAGAAGGATGTATCAATTCCACTGTCTATACCAAGATTGAAAATTGATTTTTCGACAATTTCAGATACATCTTCAAAATTTTCTAATTTTGTCCATAAACAATACTTCAGTAAGAAAATCTCACTCAGCAAAACTTCACGACGACCATTGAAAAATGCTGCAGCCTTTAACAAATATGCAGCTCTTTGCCAACGACGATCAGAGACGTAAACTTTTTTATCTTCAGGTAAATCTGCAAGTAATTTGCGGATCATCAAAATCACATTATTAATTTCTGTATTAAATGTAATTTGATGAATTTCATCCTGCCATTCTTTCCATTCATCTTGTTTAACGAGTAAATTGCTTTCAATTGAGGATTTAACTTGCGTTGGTTTTGAGCTAATTAGATTTAAAAAGTTGTCTTTTTCTTTAATAGGTTCAACAATTAACCGTAGAATAAAGCGATCATATAATGCTTCTAATCCCTGATTATCAGGTGGCACTTCATTTGATGCAGAAACTAATGCCTTTAGTGGAGCATGCACAATTTCATCACCATTCTTAAAAATTTTCTCATTTACTAAAGTAAGTAGAGCATTCAAAATTGCTGGGCTAGATTTCCAAATTTCATCCAAAAATGCAAAATCTGCGTTTGGTAAATAATTTTCTATTTTTCTCGTATATTTATCTTCTTTGAGTGCCTTAATCGAAACAGGACCAAAAACCTCTTCAGGAGTACTAAATCGATTCATCAAATATTCGAAATATTTTGGTTCCTCAAATGCTTGTGCAATTTTTCTTGAAATTAAACTCTTTGCTGTACCTGGTGCCCCTAATAGAAATGTATTGGTCCCAGATAATGCCCCTAATAAACTTAATGCAATAATATGCTCACGTTCAAACATGTTTTCTGACAATTGTTGCAATATTAGTTCTATTCTTTCATTTAACTTCATAATTCAAACATCTAATTTATTAATTTCAGGTTCAAATACTAAGTGAGATACACTTATAATTATTTGAAAAAACCAAGGATATTGGAATAATTAGGCTTTCTAAAAATTTCTTTAAGATAAAAAGAAATATATGGCTATCCAGCTAGATAGCTATGCCCAAAGGTAATAGCATTCTTCATTTCAGATGACAGAGTTCTCTATTTTTCTAAGCTAAAAATGTCAATGTTCCTTAATTTCAGCTACTTTACTTTTTTAGGCGAACATATAAATTCTTATGTTCATTTGTACTAGTTGATCGTTCTTCAACATCAAAAACTTTTGGATATGATCTCACTAAATCCCCAAGTTTTTTAAAACCATATGTGCGTGGATCAAAATCAACTTGTAAGAGTTTCCATTGTGAACCCAAGGATGCTACCGAAACCCATTCAGTATCATGATTATCAAAAATTTGTTTGATCTTATCCAATGGTAAATTTGAATTAGATTGGGGTTTAGTTTGAATAGGCTCTTTATTGACAGTATTTGTTACTTCTTTTTTAACTTGTGACAGTTCTTCTTTATTTTGCGATAACTCTTCATAATCAGTTAAGTTTTCAACGTAAGTAAAATGAGAGCATGCATTACGGAATGCTTCAGGAGTTTGTTTTTTCCCAAAACCATACACTGTTGCACCCTGCTCTTTTATGCGGATAGCTAGAGCAGTAAAATCGCTATCACTTGATACAATAGCAAAACCATCAATACGGTCTGTATAAAGCAGATCCATAGCATCGATAATCATAAATCCATCAGTTGCGTTCTTTCCTGTTGTATAAGCAAACTGTTGCATTGGTTTAATAGCTAAGTTGTTAATAGCTTGTTTCCAACTACCATTTTGATTAACAAAATTTCCATATATCCGCTTTACTGTGGCTTCACCATATTTGGTGAGCTCGTTAAGAATATTTTCTATGTCCTTAGCTGAAGCATTATCAGCATCAATTAGTACTGCTAACTTTGCTGTCTTTTCTTCTGTTAGGTTGAAAATTGTTTTAGATACAGCCAAAATCTTCCCCTCAAAATATTTAACATAATAAGAAACATTATAGCTATTTATTCTAGAAAAATTTACTTTTAATAGGGATTTATGGCATAAATATAATAAATCCCTGTTAAATTTAAAGAGTATAACCAACCAAGCGTTAATGAATTAAGGAAATTTCTCAATATGGTTTGATGCCCACACTCAATGGCATGCATACGAGATAAGCCCAAATAACAGCGTAGCAATAAATTCTGTCAGGATGTTTAGATCCTTTGCAAGGTTATTTGTATATCACTTCTATGGGAAGTTTCTTTCTGCGCAATATGTCACATTGTTTGGAGGTAAGTTGGTCTAAAACTGCCGAATCTTATAGGTTCATGAAGTGATTTTTTTAAATTAACCTATAAATACTTATAACTTATTAAATTTTATCAAAATATTTTGAAGTTTATTTGTGAACTAGACTTTAGGTAAACATAAGTTAAATAGATATCAAATGATAATATGTTCATTAATATTGATATATGGTAATGATTACTCACTTTAATTGTCAAGATTTCTTATGCTGAAAGTATTCATAGGTTTCAATCGCAAATAGAATAACCGCATTTAATAATGCGGTTATAGTTTTAACATTTTGATTGGTAAAGTTTTTAAATATTTTCCTGTTCATATTCTAAAATTGCTTCTTTTGCAATACGGAAACTATCTACAGCAGCTGGCACGCCACAGTAAATTGCTACTTGCAAGAGTACTTCTCGAATTTTGTCTTTAGGCACGCCATTACGTAAAGCTCCTTTAACATGTAGCTTCAATTCATGCGGACGGTTTAAGGCTGATATCATAGCCAGATTAATTAGACTACGTTCAGGTTTGCTCAGTTCTTCACGTCCCCAGACCGCCCCCCAACAATATTCCGTGACCAGTTCCTGTAAAGGTAAATTAAAATCATCAGCATTGTTGATCGAATTATTGACATAAGCTTCGCCAAGTACCTGTTTACGAATCGCTAAACCTTTTTCAAATTTTTCATTACTCATTAGCCTAATCCTCCAAATAAGGTGTATTTGATTTCGAGATAATCTTCAATGCCATATTTTGAGCCTTCGCGCCCTAAACCTGACTGTTTAATTCCACCAAACGGTGCAACCTCATTTGAAATCAAGCCTTTATTAATTCCAACCATACCGTACTCGAGTTGTTCACTCATGCGCCACGCACGACCTAAATCTTGTGTGTAGCAGTAAGCAGCTAAACCAAATTCTGTGGCATTGGCCATCTCAATTGCTTGTTGCTCAGTTTCGAACTTAAAAATTGCAGCTAATGGTCCAAAAGTTTCTTGAGTTGCAACATCCATCTCTACAGTTACATCGGCAATAATGGTCGGTTCGTAAAATAACTCACCCCTGCTGTGTCGTTTTCCGCCTGCAACCAGGCGTGCATTTTTCTCTAAAGCGTCTGCAACGTGAGCTTCAACCTTTTTAACTGCGTTAGCATTGATTAATGGGCCGATTTCATTGCCTGGTTCTAAACCATTACCAATAGCAAATTTCTGAACTTTTTCATTTAATGCAGCGATAAATTTTTCATAGATGCCCGCTTGTACTAAAAAGCGATTTACACAAACACAGGTTTGTCCTGCATTGCGGTATTTGGCAATTAAAGCACCTTCAATCGCTGCATCTAAATCAGCATCATCAAATATAATAAAAGGTGCATTACCACCAAGCTCTAAAGATACTTTTTTAAGCGTCTGGGCTGAACGCTGATAAAGCAATTTACCGACAGGTGTCGAGCCTGTAAACGTAAATTTACGTACATCATCACTTTCAAAAATGGCATCACCTATCGTGATAGCATCACCTGTAATCACACTAAAGATTTCAGCAGGCACACCTGCTTGTAAGGCTAAATCGACTAAAGCTAAAGCAGTGAATGGTGTCTCTGGTGCTGGTTTAACAATACAAGGACAGCCTGCAGCCAGTGCCGGTGCAACTTTTCGAGTAATCATAGCAGCAGGAAAATTCCAAGGTGTAATAGCTGCAACAACACCGATAGGCTGTTTATTCACTACGATACGAGCATCAGGATAAGGACTTGGGATAATATCCCCATAGACACGTTTAGCTTCTTCGGCAAACCATTCTATAAAACTGGCTGCATATAGAATTTCACCTCGAGCTTCAGCTAATGGCTTACCTTGTTCATTGGTTAAAATAAAAGCCAGTTCATCTGCATGAGCGACCATTAAATCAAACCATTTCTTTAAAACTATAGATCGCTCTTTAGCCGTCTTATTTTTCCATGTTGCCCATCCTGCAACTGCTGCCCGAATAGCACGTTCAGCTTCGGCTTTGCCCATATTGGGTACAGTGCCAATAATATCTTGTGTAGCAGGATTATAAATATCAGAGGTATCCTTATTATCTGCATCACACCACTTCCCAGCTACGAATGCCTGTTGGTGAAATAAAGCCATTTCATTGAGTTGCATACCGATTATCCTTGTAAAGTAGGTTAAGAGTTATCAAACTAATTTAATTTGATCAGCTTACACCTACTATCTATTAACTTTGTATTATGGCATACCAAAAAAATCTCGAAAATTTTTTCGGTTGCTCGAATGTTATAACGGGATTTAGAAATAATAGAATAAGGTTAAATTTAATAATTTATTCCACTCATTATCATCACCCATCGCTAATGAATTCTGATTACCACCAATAAATGGATCATTCTTGCCCATAATATATTCTGCGGTTAAGGCCAGTTTTTTATGCTCAATTGATACACCCAAAATGTTTCGAATAGAATCTTTTGAACCTGCCTGATTTTTATCATATTGGCTATACATAAAATAAGGCGTTATGTTGCCAATATGCTTCACTTCTTTAAAAGCGTAACCAATATCCGCCGTGTAATACGTTGCTTTATTACTCACATAGTATTCAGTGTCGTAAGAGCCCATTAATGAAGCTTGCGCGTTAAAAACATCTTTATTGCTCACATCATTTTTACCACCCGTTAAGGTAAGCCCCAAATTGCCATAATTGATTTTGCTGAATAATGACCACGCATTACGATGCCCAGTTTCAGAGGTAGTTTTATTCTCAATATTAGAAGTCCAATATGAAGCACCAACTTGTGTATTCAGTCCTTCAACCCCTAAAAGTAAATCTTGAGTAATACGACCTACCCACATGTTTTTTTCTTGCAGCTCACTGTGGGGAGCATCATTTGAACTGACATAATTGGCACTATAACGTCCTGAGTCTTTTGTTGTACCGACATAATGCCCTCCATCCAGAGCAAAGTAACCCACGTCAAACTTAGTCGAACTTGGCAATTCAAAGTGATAGTTTAGACCTAAATTATGTACATCTTCTAAGCCCGCTGTAATATTGATACTGCCATATAAACTGGTGTTCCAGAAACGTCCCGGGCCAAATGCAAGGGGTTGCATACCCACCAACCATTGATCTGTCTCATTCACCTGGTAGCCGACATAGCCATCCACCAAAGTCGAAAAATCGCATAAGGTGTCATATTGATAACAACGATATTCAGCATGTCCAAATAATTTGCCACGTTCGTAATCTAATTTAAGCTGAGCAGCATCAAAACGGATTTTTTCGTCAGAAGCCGCTTCGCCATAATCTTTGTCTTGATAATTGCCTCGTACATAACCTGAAAATGTCAGTTTTCCGGTGTCCGCATTAGGATCCCCAAAACTGATCCCCGCATAACTTGGTATCCATGTTGTGAGCATTACAGATGCGACTGCCCACTGTAAATAATGTTTTTTCATGATATAGATTCCATTCCAAATTTAATTTTTACTGATGCGCTTTCACATTCATCTGAGGGTGTGATGATTTAATCTTTCCTAGATTAAATACGTAATACACAACAAAACTGACAACCAAACCAATTACCCAAGAAATATCAACATCTTGAATTACATTAGCAAATGGCCCTGTGAAGAAAGCATTGGTTAAAAAAGGAATTTGAACCGCAATTCCGATAAAGTAGGCAGTTAATGCTTTGGCATTAAATTTTCCGTAAATTCCGCCATCATGGGCAAAAATAGATTGGATGTCGTAAGATTTTTTATTGATGACATAAAAATCTAATAAGTTAATTGAAACCCACGGCACCAAGATAAACAGTAAGGCAAAAATCACATTAAGGAAGAAGCTAATAAAGTTACTAGATGCCCACAATGCAGTAAACGTAGCCAGAATTAAAACAATGACTGATATAATGATACGGATATTTTTGCTTGGCATCCATCGACCTGCAAAGGTCTGAATAGAAGTAATACAAGATAAAACTGCACCATACAAATTCATGGCATTGTGACCAATGATATTACAAAGAAATAAGATCATCAGTACATAACCAAACAGTCCTGTACCTGATTTAACTGCTTCCATTGCATCTGTTGTTGAACCAATCGCTACCGCAACTGTACCGAAGCCCATCGCAAAGATTGTGCCCAACGATGCGCCCAAATATGTATAAATAAATGGTTTATAAATTCCGATACTTTTAGGTAAATATCTTGAGTAGTCTGAGGTATAAGGTGAAAAACTAATTTGCCACACAGCACATAGACCGAACATGGCAAACCATCCCTTCAGATTAAAAGCACCTTTGGCCAGTACTTCTGCATTGATATGTGGAATCATAATCATTAAGCCAATTAACAATGAGCCGCCCATAAACCAGGTGCCGATCTTGTTAAATTTATGAATAAAATGATAGCCAATCACACCAATAATAGTTGCTACAATTGCACCAATCACAGTTGCAGCTGGGATGGGAATTGCAGGAACAACTGTGTGTAAAGTTTTGCCTGACAAAATAATATTGGAAATAAAGAAACCCAGATAAATCAGCGTCGTAAATAATACAACCAGCAATGCGCCATAACGTCCAAACTGTGCACGGCTTTGAATCATTTGTGGAATACCGACCTGAGGCCCCTGGGCAGACGTCAATGCTAGAATACTTGCACCAAAAAAGTGTCCACAACAAATGGCCACTAATGCACTAACCAAACTTAAGTTAAATGTAAGCATGGACATTGCACCTGTAATTACAGCTAACGGTGCAATATTGGTACAAAACCATAAAGTAAATAGATCCCGAACTTTTCCATTTCGTTCAGAAGGATCAACATAATCAATAGAATGACTTTCTATAGCGAAAGCATTTTTTTCATTTTGGCTCATATCCTTAATCTCTCTTTGAGGAATTCATTTCCTTCAATTTCAATATATTAGTGAGAGTGACTTCAGGTTTAAAAAAACCTGCCTTGTCGGTATTATTTACAAAAAATCGAACAGAGCTCAGTTATTTCAAAACCACGACTATTGCTGCTCTGGTCAATTCTTCAGAGAAAAAAATGAAGTCTGCCCAATCGATACTGATTCAGTATCAACTTATGCTCCTTTTAGGAGTGATGCTGTGCTAAAAACTAATACTATTTAGAATTCGACTTATTCATATTTTCTTCCTGAAAATCCATACCTATTCAGCCCCTTTTGTGATGCTTTAACGCATCACAAAAGGATCGGCTATCGGTTCATCTGAAGTCCGTAACCAAACTGTTTTGGTCGTAGTGTAGTCCAACACCGCATCGGCACCTCCCTCTCGGCCATGGCCCGATAAACCATGTCCTCCAAAAGGTGCGAGTGGTGAAACCGCACGATAGGTATTTAACCAAACAATGCCTGATCGAATTGCTTTGGTCATGCGATGCGCACGGCTTAAATTGTTGGTAAAGACTCCAGCAGCAAGACCGTAAGGGGTGTTGTTGGCCTTCTGGATAGCAT
>NZ_JACASN010000039.1:0-17719 GCF_013390985.1 Acinetobacter sp. Swhac1
ATGGGCGTTATATTTGCCGGTGTACTCGTGGCGTGGACGGGATCAGCTTATCCAGACTTAATCATTGGCATACTGGTTTCTTTATTCGTACTTAATGGTGCCCGAAAAATTTTGGCTTTGAAGTAAGAGTATCGAAAATGAATCTATTTGGCACTGTTGCAAATAACCACGAATGGTAAGCTGAAGACTGTTTTAGCTAAAGGTGCAGCATATGAATCCTTTCCATGGTCGGCATTTTCAGGGCGAAATCATTCTTTGGGCTGTGCGCTGGTATTGTAAATATGGCATTAGCTATCGTGAACTTGTAATAGCCCCCAATTAAAACGGACACTTCTCAATTCAGACCTAGTCATAGCACTAGGGTTAAGGAGTGTTCTATGGAACGTATTGAAGTTATTACATCAGTGCAGCGTCGTCGACGTTATTCAGGTCAGGAAAAAGCGCAATTTGTTGCCATGACCATGCAACCAGGTTCATCCGTTTCTTCTGTTGCCAGACAGTAGGCTTTGTTGCACAAAGATTTGAAATGCAAAGCGCCCCTAATTGAGCCAAATTTAAGGCGTAACTTGGGTAAGTGGTCGACCTAATTCCGTAAATCTGTTAAGAACTGCTACACGTGCATGGATCTCATTCACTTGGCTATCAAAACTCCTTGCACTGAGTTTATCTCCTAATAATTTGATGCAATGCATCTTAGTTTCAACCAAACTTCGCCGATGATAGCCTGACCATTTTTTCCATAGTGTCCTGCCTAAACGCTTAACTGTTCGAAGTAATTCATTTCGCTCTAGCGAGCTACTCTTTGTATCTTTCCATGGTTTCGCATTTTTTCTAGGTGGAATCACCGCATGCCCTTGCCGATCTGCAATGACCTGACGGCATTGCTTGGTGTCATAAGCTCCATCGGTATAAACAGAGTCAATCTGCTCATCTTGTGGAATCTGATTAAGTAAATCACCAAGCACCTGTGAATCACTGACATTATTGGTTGTAAGCTGAACTGCTCGTATTTGTAGGGTTTTAGCATCTATACCAATATGAAGTTTACGCCATTGGCGACGATATTCAGGTCCATGTTTCTTGCGCTTCCATTCGCCCTCACCTAGAAACTTCATGCCTGTAGAGTCCATGAGTAGATGCAGCCCATCGCTACTTTTTTGGTAGCTGATTACAATATCAATATGCTTTTGTCTTCTACAAAGCGTGGTGTAATCTGGTGCGGTCCAATTTAATCCGCAAAGTTTAATCAGACTTTGCACAAAGCCAGTAACCATACGTAAAGACAGACGGAATAAGGATTTAATCATTAAGCAGCATTGGATGGCTGCGTCGGAGTAGGTTTGATTTCGCCCTTGTTTGCCTTTTGATGGCGCATACCATTGCGTAGCAGGATCAAACCAAATGGCAATATTTCCGCGACTCATAAGTGCTCGGTTATATGCGGGCCAATTGGTTGTGCGGTAGATTTTGTGTGCAGGCTTCTTCATTTGAAAATTATATCGCTGAAAAAGCCTTTACAGATAGGTTTGTGCAACAAAGCCATTTTTTGACCTTTTTTTATTTTATGTATATATTATTATTTAGAAAAAAGTTGTTGCTAACAATATTTTTTTATTTGTCTTTAGGGGGGCGATAAATTGGGCTTTGAAAATTCAAGTATTTTGGAAAAAAGTAAAAAATCTGAGCAGATTTTTATTAATAAAAAAATACAGGTAAGGGCTGTTGAGTCAGATCTTAAAATGGTTAAGCAGACTATTAAGCTTTTGTCGGAAGGTGGGGTAAGTGCAGTTACTTTAGAAGCTGTTGGAGTGAATGCAGGATATAGCCGAGGCTTAGTCACACGTCGTTATGGCTCTAAAGATAAATTGTTAATTCGTGTTTTGGATTATTTGGAAAATTGGCTTAATGAGAAATCTAAATTATCTACTAAAAATAAATATGGTTTGGATGCGATTAATAGTTTGCTTTTAAATGTGGCAGATGATTTTTATGTCTATCGTGAAAAATATCGTGCTTATTTTTGGTTGAGATTTTATGGGTTGGAATCAAATAAAGCTTTAAATGAATATCTTGTTAATTCACAGAGTGTGCGTGAATCAGATAATATTAAATGGTTGAAAGAAGCTTTGGTTTTGGAGCAGTTGTCTCGAAATATTGATATTGAAATGGTCGCAGATTTTATTATGACTTCTTTAATGGGGCTGGTACATAAATGGATGGTCGATCAAAATTTTAATATTGAACTGAGATTAAGGCAGTTGGTTCATGTGCATTTAAAAAATATGTTCAACCATTCACATTTATATCATGCTGTAAATTATTGGGGGGAATGAGGTTATGCAATTCACTTCTTTAAAATGGATGTGTGTCGTATTGACATCAAGTCTTGTGGGTTGTTCTCAAATAACGCCTCTCCCAGAACATCAAGTGGCTCTGTCTCAAACATATCCATTGCAAACTCAAGGTAACTACCAAGTCTTATCTTGGGACAATTATGTTAATGATCAGCAGCTAATTAATCTTGTTGATTTGGCATTAGTGTCCAATCAAGATTTAAAAATTGCTTCATTACGGATACATGAAGCACAAGCAGCATATGGTATCCAACGTGCGGAGCTTTTCCCCAATATTGGCGGGAATGCAGGTATGGAACGTAATCATGTGCCTGCCGATTTATCTTATGTTGGCCGAGAAATGACGACCAGCCAGTATTCTGTTGGTTTGGGTATGAACCAATGGGAGCTGGACTTATGGGGGCGTATACGCAGCTTGAATGAAGCAGCTTTACAGCAGTTCTTTGCAGTAGAGAGTAATGTGCAAGCGGTACGCAACAGTCTTATTCAGCAGACAGTTCTAAGTTATTTAACACTTTCTGAACTAGACAAACGCATTTATTTTGCTCAGCGCTCTGTTCAGAATTATGAGAAATCAGTACGCCTGTTTAAACGCCGCTATGAAGTTGGTGCTAGTTCCAAAGTGGAATATATGCAAGCAAAAACAATGCTCAGCAATGGTCAGGCCTTAGTGACACAACTGGAGAAGTCGCGTGCATTGACTGCAAACTATTTAGTGCAGCTGGTAGGGCAGCCGACTTCTTTGCATCAAACAGATTTGGATCAAGTGACTTTTAAAACAGGTGTACTGCATACAGGCCTGCCTTCAGATTTATTGCTGAATCGTGCTGATATACGTGCATCTGAAGCTATGCTCAAATCTAAGCATGCCAATATTAATGCAGCAAGGGCGGCATTTTTCCCGCGAATTACACTGACGGGCAGTTTGGGTACAGCCAGTGCAGATTTAGATGGATTATTTAAATCTGGCAGCAGTGTTTGGTCATTTGCCCCGAGTATCAGTGTCCCGATTTTTACTGCAGGTCGCCTAAAAAATAATTTGATTTTGGCAGAAGTGCGTAAAGATATAGGCGTAGCAGAATATGAAAAAACTGTACAGAACGCTTTTCGTGAAGTCTCTGATGCTTTGGCACAGCAAAAGTATTTAGATCAGCAATTACAGATTCAACAGCAAGGTTTAAATGCCTTCAAAGAAACTGAACGTCTGGCGCAGCTGAGGTATGACAATGGTGCTGTGGGATATTTAGAGGTTTTGGATGCACAGCGCAATTTGCTGGGTGCCGAGCAGCAATGGATAGAAACACAAAGCAACTTAATGCAGTCCTATGTCAATCTCTATTTTGCTTTAGGCGGAGATACCACATTGGCGAACAAAATTTAAAATATTGAGTAATCAGACATGAATCTTAAAAAACTAACCATTGCTGGGGCCATTGTTGTATTAGGACTTTTAGCTTATTTGGTCTGGAAAAATATGCATAAGCCAGACACCGAAGCCTTAGTCAGTGGCAATGGACGTATTGAAGCCACTGAAATTAACGTATCTAGTAAGCTATCTGGCCAGTTAGAAGAAATTTTGGTTAAAGAAGGTGACTTTGTCGAGCCTGGTCAAATCTTGGCGCGGGTTAAAATTTCGACTTTAGAAGCCCAGTTACGTGAATTGGAAGCACAACAGCGTCAAGCCCAGGATGCGATTGCGACAGCGGAAGCACAAGTGGCGATGCGGATCAGCGAAAAAGCCGCCGCTGAAGCCATGGTACAACAGCGTGAAACAGAACTGATGGCGGCTAAAAATCGTTTAGCGCGTACCGAAGTTTTAGCCAAAGAAGGCGCATCGTCCAAGCAACAACTGGATGATGAACGTGCCGCAGCACAGCAAGCCATTGCGGTATTAAGCGCAGCCAAAGCACAGGTACAAAGTGCCCAAGGGGCAATTGTTGCGTCTAAAAGCCAAGTGTCAGCCGCACATTCTCAAGTCGATGCCATCAAAGCCTCGGTGGAACGGATTAAATTTGATATGGATGATGCACAGTTACGTGCACCATTAAAAGCACGTGTTCAGTTCCGTGTCGCGCAGCCGGGTGAGTTGGTGGCAGCGGGCGGGCGTGTGCTCAATCTGATTGATTTATCTGATGTGTATATGACGTTCTTTTTGCCTGAAACCGTTGCAGGTAAAATTGCTATTGGAACAGAAGTACGTATTGTATTGGATGCTGCGAAAAATGTGGTGATTCCAGCTACAGTGTCTTTTGTTGCCGATACTGCACAGTTCACACCAAAATCGGTGGAAACGGAAAGCGAACGTCAAAAACTGATGTTCCGTGTTAAAGCGAAAATTGATCCAACTTTATTGAACAAATATATCGAACAAGTCAAAACAGGTTTGCCAGGTGTGGCATATATCAAAATTGATGATCAGGCAGCTTGGCCGACATTTTTAGAGAACACAGTTAAATGATGACACAACAATCTGAAAAAGGATCGGTTGTTGCAGAAATTGAAAATGTTAGTCTGAAATATGGAAAAACGGTTGCACTGAATCAAGTGTCGCTATCCTTACCAGCAGGCTGCATGATCGGTTTAATCGGTCCAGATGGGGTGGGGAAATCCAGTCTATTGGCTTTGCTGTCAGGGGCGAAAATTGTACAGCAAGGTCGCTTAAAGGTGTTGGGCGGTGATATTGCCGATAAACAACACCGTACCCGTGTTTGCCCACATATTGCCTATATGCCGCAGGGTTTAGGGAAAAACCTATATAAAACTTTATCGGTTGAAGAGAATTTACAGTTTGTGGCACGTCTGTTTGGGCATGATGCTGCCGAGCGACGCAAACGGATTGATGATCTGACCAAAAGCACAGGCTTGTACAATTTTCTCGACCGTCCTGCGGGTAAATTATCGGGTGGGATGAAGCAGAAATTAAGTCTGTGCTGTTCTTTGATTCATGATCCCGATTTTCTGATTTTAGATGAGCCGACCACAGGGGTTGACCCTTTGGCACGGGCGCAATTTTGGGAACTGATTAACCGCATTCGCAAAGTTCGTCCACAGATGAGTGTTATTGTTGCTACTGCTTATATGGATGAAGCACAAGGCTTTGACTGGCTGGCGATGATGGATGATGGGCAGATTTTAAAAACTGGCACACCACAAGAATTATTGACTGAAACGCAATGTAACAGTTTAGAAGATGCTTTTATTCAACTATTGCCAGAAGAAAAAAAGCTCGGCTATGAGCCTGTGGTGATTCCGCCTTTACCTGACTACGGTTCAGAAAGCTATGCT
This sequence comes from Acinetobacter sp. Swhac1, assembly GCF_013390985.1. Lineage (NCBI taxonomy): Bacteria > Pseudomonadati > Pseudomonadota > Gammaproteobacteria > Moraxellales > Moraxellaceae > Acinetobacter > Acinetobacter sp. Swhac1. Next base: position 5,640 of record NZ_JACASN010000039.1, read on the forward strand.
CTTGAAGCGCAAGATTTAACAGTGAAATTTGGTGATTTTACTGCGGTAGATCATGTTAATTTTAAAATTAAGCGTGGTGAAATATTTGGTTTCTTAGGCTCGAATGGTTGTGGTAAATCCACCACCATGAAAGTGCTGACGGGACTTTTAGAAGCCTCAGAAGGTCAGGCGTGGCTGTTTGGTGAGCCTGTAGAGGGCAACAATATTGAAACTCGTCGCCGTGTCGGCTATATGTCGCAGGCATTTTCCCTATACAGCGAGCTGACCATTGTGCAGAATTTGGTCTTACATGCCAAATTATTTCATGTACCAAAAGAACAGATTGAGCCACGTGTACAGCTCATGCTGGAGCGTTTTGACCTGGAAGAAGTCAAAGAAAAACTGCCCGATGATTTGCCTTTGGGCGTGCGTCAGCGTTTATCACTCGCAGTGGCACTGGTGCATAATCCTGAAATTTTAATTCTGGATGAACCAACATCTGGGGTTGACCCGATTGCGCGTGATAATTTCTGGCGCTATTTAATCAATTTGTCGCGTAATGATGGGGTCACGATCTTTATTTCAACTCATTTTATGAACGAAGCGTTGCGCTGTGACCGAATGTCAATGATGCACGCTGGACGAGTGCTTGACAGTGCGTCACCAGCACAGCTGATAAAAAACCGCCATGCTGAAACACTTGAAGAAGCTTTTATCGGTTATTTGATTGATGCTGGTGCAGGCACTAAAGATCAGCCCAATGATTTGGCGAAAAGTATTGCTGAAACAAATGGCAGTAAAGAACTGAATGCCAAGCCAAAAAAATTCAGTTTGCGCCGGTTATTGAGTGTTGCCTGGCGTGAATCTTTGGAGTTGGCGCGTGATCCGATTCGCGCCACCATGGCTTTAATGGGGTCATTAATTTTACTGCTGGTCATGGGCTACGGCATCACCATGGATGTTGAAGACCTCAAATTCGCTGTGTTGGATCGTGACCAAACGAGCTTAAGTCAAAACTACAGCATGAGTATTGCAGGGTCGCGTTATTTTATCGAACAGCCAGCGCTGCAAAGCTATGATGATATTGATCAGCGTATGCGTAGTGGGGATATTTCCTTGGCGATAGAAATTCCGCCAAATTTTGCTCGTGATGTTGCTCGTGGTGAACAGGTGCAAGTCGCTGCGTGGATTGATGGTGCGATGCCACAGCGTGCAGAAACTGTGCAAGGTTATGTGCAGGGGATTCACACGTATTGGCTGATGCAAAAAGCATTGGAACAAAGTGGTTATAAAACATCTAGTACTGTGAGTGTTGAAACTCGTTACCGCTATAACCCAGATATTAAAAGTTTACCTGCGATGACCCCCGCAGTATTGCCTTTATTATTACTGTTGATTCCTGCCATGTTGACTGCTTTATCTGTGGTGCGAGAAAAAGAATTAGGTTCGATTGTGAATTTGTATGTCACACCAGTGACGCGGACAGAATTTTTAATTGGTAAACAGATTCCATATATCTTGTTGGCAATGTTGAACTATTCCCTTATGTGTTTGGTCATGGTTACTTTATTTGATGTACCTGTAAAAGGTAGCTTCTTTGCTCTGACCTTAGCTTCTTTTTTGTTTGTAATTTTTGCCACAGGTATGGGCCTATTGGCATCTACTATTACCAAAAGCCAGATTGCTTCAATGTTTTTAGTCATGATTGGGACTTTGATACCAGTTATGCAGTTTGCTGGAATTATCAATCCTGTATCGTCTTTGGATGGGTTTGGACGCTGGTTTGGGGAAATTTATCCGGCAACGCATATGGTCAATATCAGTCGTGGAATTTTTAATAAAGGTTTGGGCTTTGATGATTTGAAACAGGCCATTTGGATCATGGCCATGGCTGTTCCGGTAGTAATGTTTGCTGCTATTGCCTTGCTGAAGAAACAGGAGCAATAAGATGTTCACAAAATTACAGAATATCTACCAGCTCGGCTGTAAAGAGCTTTGGAGTCTCTGGCGCGATCCAATCATGTTGGTGTTAATTATTTACACCTTTACCATCTCAGTATATACCGCATCAACAGCGGTCAAAGATACCTTGAATATGGCACCGATTGCGATTGTGGATGAGGATCACTCTACCTTGTCGGAACGGATTTCTTCAGCCTTTTATCCGCCTAATTTTATCAGTAAAACCACCACGCTTGGCACGATGGATGCAGGCATGGACGCAGGTGAATTTACCTTTGCGGTCAATATTCCGAGTAATTTCCAGTCGGATGTACTGTCGGGTGATGCAGCAGAAATTCAGGTTAATGTGGATGCAACCCGAATGACCCAAGCCATGTCTGGCGCAGGTTATATTCAGCAGATCATTCAATCTGAAGTAAATGAATATGTACTTCGCAATCGTGAAATTAGCCAGCTACCGATAGATTTGGCAATACGTTCCCGTTTTAATCCAACACTGGAAAATCAATGGTTTATGAGTGTCATGCGGATTATTAATAACGTGGCAATGCTTTCAATTATTCTGACTGGTGCAGCGCTGATTCGTGAACGTGAGCATGGCACCATTGAACATTTGATGGTGATGCCAGTAACGGTATTTGAAATCATGATGTCCAAAGTCTGGTCAATGAGTCTTGTGGTATTGATCGCAGTATTTGTTGGCTTAAAAGTCGTGATTCAGGGTGTATTGCATGTCCCGATTGATGGTAGTTTGCCGCTCTTTTTCTTTGGCGCCTTACTCACACTGTTTGCAACCACTTCGATGGGTATTTATATGGCCACCGTGTCGAAATCTATGCCGCAGTTTGGTTTGTTAATGATGCTCGTATTGATTCCGATGCAAATGCTATCAGGCGGCTCAACTCCACGTGAAAGTATGCCGGAAATTGTACAGCACGTGATGATGATTGCCCCAACGACGCATTTTGTTTCCTTAGCTCAAGCCATTTTATACCGCAATGCTGGATTTGATGTGGTATGGCCATCTTTTGTATGGCTGTTAGGTATTGCAGTGGTATTTTTCTATATATCGTGGAAACGCTTTAAAGACACCATTCATACCATGGCTTAACAATTTCCTTTTGGCAGGCAGTGTCCATCCCTTAAAAGACTGCCTGCTTTTTTTATTCAGTAATGAAAACATGATATTCATTGCATATTCTGGGGGTGCTCTGGTGGGCGAACTTTTACTCAGTTTATCTTTGTCGCAATTGTTGACTATTATGGCGTCTGCTCTAGGCAGCGGTATATTAATTGGCTTAGAGCGCGAACGTCATAATAATGCAGCCGGTGAACCAAGCTTTGCAGGATTACGCTCATTTACAATCGCGGCTTTGTTAGGAGCATTGTGCTTTTTAATTCACCTTGCTGTAGGGATTGTGGGAGCAGCAGCCGTCACTGCTTTTTGTTTATACAGCTTGTACAAACAGCAAAAAGATATAGGCAGTACCACGGAGCTTGCTTTTTTAATGACCTACTTAATAGGTGCATTGTGTGTATTCAATCCCTTGTTTGCAGCAGGTCTGGCCGTATTGCTCACCATTGTTTTAAGGGCAAAAGGCGTAATGCATCGTTTTGCAGGGCAAACCATTCGAGATTTTGAATTGCGTGATGGCTTGTTTCTGTTGGCATTAATCTTAATTGCTTTGCCATTGATGCCAAATCAGCCGTATTGGGACTCTGTGCTGAATCCCTATGTCATTCTGAAATTAGTGATTTTAATTCTGATTGTACAGTCTTTGGCGCATGTGGCGAAAAGGCTTTTCTCACAAGATAAAGCACTTATTTTATCGTCTTTCGCTTCAGGTTTTGTATCCAGTACAGCAACGGTTGCAAGTTATGGCATGCAAGTGCGTGCAGGAAAGGCGGATGCAAAAATAAGTGCAGGCGCAGCCTTGCTTTCCTGTGTTTCAACCTTGGTGCAATTGTTGATTGTCGTTGCAGGAGTCAGCCTAGGGTGGCTGAAATTTTTACTGTTGCCATGTATTGCAGGCATTGTGATGTTAACTGTGACCGCTTTATTTTTACTCCATAAAATGCCTATGTCTTCACAGCAGAAAAATGTGTCATCAGAAACAAGCAATATGGCTGAAGATTCCCGCATGTTCAGTATCAAAGAAGCCGTGATTATTGCACTAACACTTACGGTGATTCAGGCCTTAGTTTATGGACTGAGCGTACTGTTGGGGGATAAAGGTTTAATCATAGGCACCCTATTGGCTTCACTTTTTGAAGTACATGCTGCGATGACTGCTGTCGTCGTACAGGGTGATATTCATAACAGTATTTTGGTTTATGCAATGGTACTCGGTTTGGCAACTCATTCAGGTTCAAAATGCGTAAATGCCTTTATGACAGGTGGCTGGAGATATGGCATTTATTTCGCTCCAGTACAGATCGTGCATGTGTTATGTGTAGGCGGATTACTGCTGCTTCAAGTTTAAATAGCGATGAAGGATTGTGGTGATGAAATTTTTAAAAAAAGAAATCAGGTACTTATATTGAAAACCAAGAAGTATAGGGGAAACGATGCATCAAGTTTTTGCAGAATTATTCGGTGGTGTTGGCTTATTTTTGCTGGGCATGACTTTAATGACCAATGGGTTAAAGGATGCAACAGGTGAAACGCTTAAAAAGTTATTAACTAAATTTACCGAAACGCAGTTTAAAGCCATGCTGTCAGGTATAGGCCTAACTTTATTGGTTCAATCTTCAACTGCAACGACAATGGCCACAATTGGCTTCGTAAATGCAGGGATCATGAGTTTTGCTCAAGCCATTGGTGTTGTGATTGGGGCCAATATCGGAACCACAAGCACGGGATGGATGGTTGCGCTATTAGGCTTGAAATTTTCAATTTCAATGATCGCACTGCCTTTGATTGGATTTGGCGCTGTCATCAATTTATTAGGTAAAGACCGAATTGCAGTATTGGGTTTAATTATTGCAGGTTTTGGCCTGATTTTTTTTGGTATCAGTGTATTGCAAGAAGCCATGAATGGGTTTTCAAAACAAGGTGATTTATCATTTTTAAATGGCTTTGTTGCACAAAGATTTAAAAGATAACACTCTGCTCATTTGAACAGAATTCAAGTGACAACTTGGGTATGAGGACGACCTAATTCTGTAAATTTGTTCAATACGGCTATGCGTGCATGAATCTCATTCACCTGACTAGAAAAACTCCTTGCTGTTAATTTATCACCTAATAGTTTGATGCAATGCATCTTGGTTTCAACTAAACTTCGACGATGATAACCAGACCATTTTTTCCAAAGCGTTCTTCCTAAACGTTTAACTGTTTTCAGTAACTCATTCCGCTCTAAAGATCTCAATTTCTGATCTTTCGTAAGCGTCCGCTGAACCCCATGCCTATTTTTTAATTTGAGTTGGATTTCCAGCGGTGCGGCAGCAATTCTTCTATTTGGCTCACTTTATGTGTCGGCAACCTTTTCAGCACATTACTTAAATAGGCATACGGATCCAACCCATTCAGCTTTGCTGACTGGATTAAAGTCATGATATTTGCCGCTCGCTGTCCACTGCGCAGCGAACCTGCAAACAACCAGTTCTTACGGCCCAATGCCCAGGGACGCATTGAGTTCTCTGCCCAGTTATTGTCAATGGGTAGATTGCCATCATCCAGATAGCGGCTTAAGGCTGGCCAACGCTTCAGACTGTAATTGATGGCCTTGGCGGTTGGAGAACTCGATGGCACCGTCAGATAATGTTGGTTGAGCCATTCATACAGTTGTTGCATCACCGGTTGGCTGTGCTGTTGTCGGTATTCGCGGCGGTGTTCTGCTGTACTATCGGTCTTTTTCCTGAGTTCTGCTTCTATCGCATACAGTTTCTGAATCAGCACTAATGCCTGTTCAGCGATCTGACTTTTCCCAGTCACATGTAGCTCATGGAATTTACGACGTGCATGCGCCATGCAGCCCACCTCTATGACCTGGCCTGATTTAAAGCGTGCTTTATAACCACTGTAATCATCACAGACTAGATAGCCCTGCCAGCCTTTCAAGAACTCTTCTGCATGCTGGCCTGAACGACTATCCTGAAAGTCATAGATCACCGCTTGAACTGGATTGTACTGTGTAGTGGCATAGGCCCAGACATAACCTTTCTTCGGTTTTTTCTCATCATCACCCATCCGCATGATGGTGACCGGTGTTTCATCCGCATGCAGCACCTGCTGTTGTAGTACCACCTGTTTTAAGGCATTGGCCAGAGGTTCCAGTTCTACACCGCAGCGACCAATCCAGTCAGATAAAGTAGATCTGGACAGATCAATGCCCGCCCGCTGATAGATCAGGCGCTGACGGTACAGCGGCAAATGATCGGCATACTTCGATACCAACACATGGCTGAGCAATTCAGGTGAAGCAATGCCTTTATCAATCACATAGGCAGGCATCGCTTGCTGAGTCAGAGTGTCGCACTGATCACAGACCCATTTGCCACGGACATGCTGTTCCTTGTAGAACTGTGCCGGTCTGAAATGCAGTTTTTCACTGATATCTTCGCCGATACGACGTAACTGGCAGCCACAACTGCATTGGGTTGATGCAGGTTCATGCTCAATACGGATGGTGTGTAGATGATCGGGTAGCAGTCGACGTTTAGGTTTGTTGACTGTGGCTTTCTCTGTCGCTGCATCGGTTTTATCTGCATTTAATCGTTCTAATTCTAGATCAACAGCGGCAATATCTTCTTCGACCGCTTCATCCCAGAGATGGATTTGTTTTGCGGTGAGATGTTCGTTTTTACTGCCGAATTTGTGCTTTTTAAACAGCGCCAGTTCATGCTCGTATTTTTGGTTGAGAATAGAAAGATGTTGAACTTGAGCATCTAATTGCTGATTGGATACTTCAAGATGCTGAACTTTGGTATCTAATTGTTGGTTTGATTTTTCTAATTCTTGATTTGATTGTGCCAGAGACTGATGCTGCATTGCCAACTGTCTGGTAAATTCCAGCAGTTGTTCATGGGTCAGTTGGCTTAAATCAGGCAGCGTATTCATGACCGCAGTATGCCTGAGGTCATGAGAAGAATGAAATACAACATTTGGAGAATAGCAGAATGGATCAAGCTAGTTTAGAGCATTGTGACCACTTGCTGTCGTCCAATGCGCTGCCAAGGCAAACCCTGGATCAGTGCCTGTAACTGTTCTGGACTGAGTGCCAGGGTTTCACCCTGGTGAACTTTAGCCCAGTGAAATTTTCCCTGTTCCAACCGCCGGGCACACAGCCAGATGCCCAGTCCATCATGTACCAGCACTTTCATGCGATGGCCACGTTTATTACAGAACAGGTAAGCACAATGCGGTTTAATGTAGCCAAAGGCTCTCACCACCTGAGCCATGACAGTATCCATCCCTGCTCGCATATCCAGAGGTTGGGTAGAAAGCCAGATTTCATCAATGCGGATCATGTTGCAAGTGCCTTGAGTAATTCTGCTAAAGCAGATATTTCTGATACTTGCCATTTCAAGCCAATTTCTGCTTTTGAGTGGGGTAAAGTAATTTGAACCGTTAACATGTCAGTAGGAGTAGGATCTAATGGTGCAGAGCAAGATAAGGCAATAAATGCAGGTTTATTCGGTAGTGGTGAGCGATCATTCCCTGGCTTACCATCAATTAAGCGAATCCATTTGGATACAAGATTTGTATTCAATCCATGTTGCAAAGCGACCGAAGCAATTGAAACGTCCGGTGCTTTACAAGCCTGAACGATCTGCTGTTTAAATTCAGCACTGTATGTTCTTCGTTTTTTCGCAAGAGATGCGATGGATGTCTGGTGATTTGTAGTCATAAATTTTAGTACCCACTTGTTTTTAAGTGGGGACTAAATTAAGGCTTATAGGATGAATTCATAAGGTGTGTTCAGCGGACGCTTACGATCTTTCCATGGTTTTGCATTTTTTCTTGGCGGAATGAGCGCATGTGCATCTCGATCTAGAATGACTTGTCTGCAGTGCTTCGTGTCATAAGCACCATCGGTATAGACCGAATCAATTCGTTCATCTAAGGGAATTTGAGCAAGTAAATCACCGAGTACTTGCGAATCGCTCACATTATTTGTAGTAAGCTGTACTGCACGTATTTGCAAGGTTTCAGCATCGATGCCAATATGAAGCTTACGCCATTGGCGACGATATTCAGGTCCATGTTTCTTACGTTTCCACTCACCTTCACCTAGAAACTTTAAGCCAGTTGAGTCGACGAGTAGATGTAGCCCATCACTACTTTTTTGATAGCTAATCGCAATATCAATATGTTTTTGTCTTCGACAAAGCGTACTGTAATCTGGTGCGGTCCAATTTAATCCACAAAGTTTAATCAGACTTTGAACAAAACCCGTGACCATGCGTAAAGAGAGTCTAAATAAAGATTTGATCATTAAACAGCATTGAATAGCCGTATCGGAGTAAGTTTGATTTCGACCTTGCTTGTTTTGTGGTTGTGCATACCACTGAGTGTTTGGATCAAACCAAATGGAAATGTTGCCCCGATTAATGAGAGCGCGATTATAGGAAGACCAGTTGGTTGTACGATAAGTTTTAGGAGTAGGTTTATTCATTTTGAAATTATAGGACTGAATAAACCTTATAGGCTAGGTTTGTGCAACAAAGCCGTTTGTACAACAAAGCCCTTTGAGAATAATTCAAAGAAAAATTATATAAAATTAATACGGTACAATAAAATTGCAAAACTGATAATTAATATAATCATGGTCAATATTATTAAAAAATTAGTTGAAGAAAATTTCATTTCACCCTCGACTTACAATTAATTTTTACATGAAAAATCATGTGTTTAAATAAAAAAATACCCATTCATAGCATATTTAGCCAACAATAAAATTTTATAACCCACAGAATATTATTGCGAAAAAACCATGATTATGATTTCAAATAGATTTAATATTTAGTGCGCCAATCTTTGTTTCTAGAGCAGCTCTATCTAATACCTATTCATTAAAGAAACGCCTAACCCCACGTAAGTTGCTCGATGATTGTAATCAATCAAACTCTCCCCATAACCGTCAAACAATTGAAAATATCCTCTTAACTTGCCTGCGATCGGAAATGCCCAATCAAATTGCATAGCGCCGCGAGAATCATCTCCCCCTCTTAAAGAATGTCGTAAAAGCAATGAAAACTCATTATCATTACGACGGTAAAATGCTGTTAAATCTCCCCGTCCTACATAGTTTTTAATGTCAGGATTATCATCTTTTCCGGCATCTTCATCTAGGCGATACCAAGGTCGCAACATAAGCGCAAAATTATCTTTTTCTAAACCAATATTCAGCATAATACGGTCCCAGCTGCGAGATAAGGGACCAGAACGACCATTAGATTGATGATTATAAGTTAATCCCAATAAGCGCCCATTTAAGCCCAAAATGCTATAGTCTGTTCTAAAAATTAAACTGGCTTCAGGCTCATAATTTGTTTCACGAAAAGGCCTCGATTCATCTTCATTATAGACTTGCCAATGCGCAGTCTGCGTATAGCCAACCCACATATCCCCATTGTCTTCAAAGAGATTCTCAAGTGCTTTGGTCTTTAAAGATAACTGCAGTTTAGCTTCCATCGAATTCAAATTTTGCTGTTCTGCCAGTGTCTTGTTTGGCGTATGCGGAACTTCATTTTTTTCACTTGTCCACAGTGCAGGTAGCAAATAAATAGGCTGGTAAGCCCGTAAATTCCATGTTCCTAGTTTTTGTTCTGGTGTTAATTCCCAACGCTGGTCGATTAATGATGCTTTTAAATCCGATTGATGATGTTCTAAAGCAAAAAAATGGTTCGGATTGCCCTGCTTGTTATCTCGGCTGCTCGGCCGTTTTAATGTTTGTAACGGCATGGCCTCAGCAGATCCAGCGCCTTCTGCAACTAATACCGATGCCACTGTTACGTCGCTGAGCTTTACTGAAAATAAACCGTCATAACAATTTAAACGCTCTGCATTTGACTCAAGTGCTACACAAGCAGAAGCACTTGCAGGTTGATAAGCATAGCCTGCTTCTGTACACAATATAGACAGCATCGCCAAGTTCAACACCCTGAATGAATACTTTGTACGGCGTGTCAATTTAACAGCCATTTTTAAATTTCCTTTCTTCATTTTTGAGAATACTTTCATACAGCACATTAGAAAAACGGTAAGTATGTGCAACTAAACGATCTAGCCAACGTTGCGCAGCAAGTAACTCAATCCCCTTTGCTGCATTAAGTTGATTCACTTCAGTATGCTGCAGAATTTTTTGGCGTATTTCGGCACGATGCTGACTGGTCCACTTCTTTAAACTATTTCTTTGTACACGAAAAAAAAATATAACTCATTAAAATAATGGCATAATACTTGTTTTCTGACGACGAATATGATGGCACATTTCAATGAGCTATATCTCATCTTAAACAAATATCTAAAGTGGAACAAGTCACATGTAAAATGTTTTACACTGATTATGCTTGCATTAATTGTAAAACAGACATGTAATCTTTCTTCTGCATCTAAAGCCTTACCCATCAAGTGCTTACCACAATCATTTTATCGACGTATACAACGCTTCTTTGCAGGTCAGTATTTCGATTATCGTCAAATTTCTCAGTTAATTTTCAATATATTTTTATTCGATAAAGTCCAATTAACTTTGGATAGAACCAACTGGAAATGGGGGAAACGAGATATCAATATCTTGATGTTAGCCATCGTCTATCGTGGAATAGCCATACCTATAGTTTGGACATTGCTCAATAAACGGGGAAATTCAGATACAAAAACCCCAACCTTGGCAATGTTCACCGACATAAATTACATTAAATATATTAAAAGTACATTAAACTAAATTATTATAAAACAAATACTTAATTCCTTAATATTTAATGTTGTAATTTAAAGTAGGGTAGGGTGAAAAGAAGTTGGTCACTTTAAAAGATGTATAAACTCAACAATAATTACCAACATAAACTTCTATAGATTTTAAAGTTTTATCATTTGGTAAATTTACTCGGTGAGTAAGTAGATGTTATTCTCAATCGGGTCTTGGATCATTTTGAGGTTTTGATCGAATCTGACCCGTAATAGCGTTTGAGAAATTTTAATAAATCGGCTAGCACACTCACTCATGTGACTAATCATTTCATCAATCTATGATAGCAATATCTGCTCCTTAAGTTCCAGGTTTTACAATGGTCATCTGATTCTTGAAAATTACATTAAATAGAGCTCTTTTGAATGCAATCACTTTTTCGGCTTTTTTGCACAAAGATGTAAAAATTAAAGTTTCCTAAGCTATTTAAATTCAAGTTGAACTTGGGTTTGAGGTCTGCCTAATTTAGTGACATTATCGAGAACAACCATTCGTGCAAAGATATCATTGATTTAACTTGAGCTCGGGGTCTGTCAGTATCCGGTAAATTTCTGCTTAATTTCAGCTGGCTTTCAGTTATGCGGTAGCAATTCTTAAATGTAGCTCAATTTTTGTGTAGAGTAGTACATCACTTAAGTGGTTAGACTAATCTAGGTCATTTAGTATTGTTATTCATTTGAAAACTGTTATGCCTATTTAGCCCAATAACTGCACTTTCTTGTTCTTTCGATCTCACGATAGACTGTTAATCTAGAACGTCCAAGCGATGTAACGAAGGTGGAGATTGAATATCTAATTTTTAAAAGCAGTATAAATTCGTATCTTTCGTCTTGATAACGCTGGGTATTTCCTTCATTGTGTCTTTCAAATTGTGAGTTGAATAAAGTTCAATGATTCTAATACATTTAACTTTTTAACTATCTACAAAACTATCACACTTATATTTGAGTTATAAAAATTAAGATACCGATTATTTTAATATTTTTATTTTTTATAGGCATCATTTAATGCTAAGGTAATCCTCCCATAAATAACCGAAGTTAAAAGTAGAGGTTAAGCAGCCATTAGAGGTGGCTTTCCTTTGTTAGCTTGATGTGGTCTTTCATGGTTGTAATGCCACAACCAGTTTGTTGCATAATCTTGTACTTCATCCAAAGTATCAAATAAATGCTTGCTCAGCCAACTATAACGTATGGTCCGATTATAGCGTTCAATATA